>DUDC01000057.1 GCA_012959465.1 Planctomycetaceae bacterium | reverse complement strand
ATAGTCCTCATAAATTTCAAGTCTGCATAAACGACCGCTTCTTCGTCAAGGTCATTAATTATACGACGACATACTATAAGTATAAATAGCAAAGAGTTCTCAGGTAATTCATTTCAAATTACAAATTATTAAGTAAAATCTTCTCCTTCCACCTCAACATCAGCCTCCACATTGCCATCCTCACCCAACTGGTAGCGAACGATAAAACCTTCTAAGGGCGAACCATCGCTAAGGCGAGTAACGACCGTTGTGAGCGACTGCCGCTCTCCAACGGGCGAGCATTTCAAGGGTTTGCGAATCTTTCTTGCTGCGGTCGGTAAGGTGAGATAGTTCATCAATCCGACCGGTCAAAGTACGCAATATGTTGCCGGAGGCGGCCAGTTGTTTCAACTCGTCACCCGGCAGCCTCTGTGTCCGAGAAGCCTGGCGAAGCCAAGACGGTCGGCGTGTTGGTTTTTCAACGATCTGCGGTACTTGATTCAGAGCAAACACCAATGATGTACTCGCATGCTCCTGATCATCGACGCGAATGATCCCGCGATGTACGTCCATTTGCAGGCCGGCTTCGGTGTGATGGAATACAACGTCGCCTTCGTTCTTCCACGAAAGCGACCACTGTTGCCGGCCGTTGCGCAAGTCCAGTCGACTACCAGCAGGCCAGCTGATCATGGCAATTCCGCCATGATGTAAATCCAAAACGGGTACATGGCCCTTTGTGTCATCAATCAGCCCGACACTTGTGTCCGCATTCAAGACGACTCGTCGACCGTCGTCCAGTCCGCCTTCGGCTCGGGAGAATGGCAGTGTTCGCAGAGCAAGCCCTCTTTCTGGTCGAGGATAACCGCCTCCACCTACCGGGACGCTTGACAAGATGGCCAGCGGAGCACCGCCGCTGGAACTCGATGTCTCAAGGGTGGATAGGGCAAGAATGCCGGATATTTTCGACCAGCGAAGACGAGCAAACAGCGAGTCCCCTGATTCGATGGGTGGGTCGCTATCTCGAGCCACCGCCGTGTTGTTCGGAGAAGGGTCCATCGGTGTTTCATCGGGCTCCCGAACGACCAACTCACCGGGGGTTGTTGGTCCGTCGTTCACTGAACGCGGCGTTTCATGGGTGCCGTCATTTGGCGCAACATTCTCGGCAATTCCCGGCCGGCCTTCATCGTTCTCCTGCGAAGATCTAGAGTCTCGCGGTAATGCGTCGGATTCGTTGGGCCGTTGTCGTTTATCGGTACCATCGACATCGTCACGCCCGTTCCCATCTATCTCGACCATATGTTGCCCGGGCGAATCAGTATTCCGCCATCGGCTTGCGAGCACCATCACGGCAAGAATTGCAGCCGCTGATAGAATCGACGCGACGACTACACGCACCGAGTTCCGGTCCCATATTCGCCGCAATCCAGAACTGCCTTGCAAGACTTTGTCGGGTTTCGAGGACCAGGATTCTTGACCTTCGATCTCCATTGGAAGTAAAGCGGGAACTTGTTGTGCTGATTCGACTGGAGCCGACTCTTGGACGACGGGCTTCATCGCGAGTAGACGAGACTCGAGGGATTCGCTGAGTGGTCGCGGCATGTTCAATCTGTCACGAACCGCGCCGATGATCTCGGCAAGCACACTGTTGTCGTGCAGCACCGCCAGGCAGATGGCCTCGGCCTCGTCACTCTCCAGTTCGCCATCGATGAAAGCGGCTACCTGCCAAACCGGCACGACGACATCATCGATATCAACAACGTCCGGATTCAAGTCCGAGAGAACGGCTACTAACTCACTGGCCACTCGCGGTACAATTTCACCCAGTGGACTCGGCTGTAGCGAGTCCTCGTTGCTTTCCCGCAGGTGGCGGTGAATACAGTCTAGTATCTGTTGGCGGTTCATCATGTGAGTTAGCTTCTGGTGTCCATTATGATCCCGATTCCATCCACTCTTTCAACTTTGCCTCGCCACGACGGAGAGTCACTCCGACAGATCCAAGCGGCATTTCCAGCATCTCACTAATTTGCACATAACTGTGTCCATCGAGATGGAAAAGCCGAATCACTTTGCATTGTTTTTCCGGCAAACGATCTAACAACGCGATAACCTTTTCTTGTTGTTCGTTTTCTATCAGTGTTCGAATTGGGTCGATGACCGTATCGTCTGGTCTGTTATTGCGAACGTCGCCATCCTCTGCGATGACCGTAAATCGCTTCGCGGCAAAGCCTCGCGTGGCGATTCGCGTCGCAATAACGGCCAGATAAGTCGAAAGTGATGATCTACCTTCAAATGCCCGCAAGGCTGCTGCTTCGTTGGCTACAAGTACTGCAAACACCTCGGCGGTCGCATCATCGATTGCCGCGTCGTCGCGCACACAACCGAAAGACGTCGCAACGTCCGCCACGCGCGACCGAATAACTCGTCCGAATCTTCCCACAAAATCGCTCCACGAATCACCATCACCGCGAACGAGGCGTTCGACCAAACGCCGTTCTTCGGCATACGTTTCTTTGCCGAGCTCAGATGAGGAAACAAATTGTGACAATGCTAGGAGTCCGTGAACGAGGACAAACGGGTTCACTATCCAGTATATCCGCTGGGCCGCTCAAACGACAAAAACACGTCAGCCGCCAATTCCGGCTAGGAACGGGCGACTCACGTGCTTGCGACCTCCGAACCGCCCTATTGACGGATGATCAGGTCGTCGTCGTCGACGAACAGTTCATCCAGTCCATCCGTTAGTATCACGTCCACTTCCCCATCGCGTGCGTGAATCGTGTCCTCGCCTGCACCGCCGTCCAGGAGGTCACTACCTGCACCGCCGTGGAGTAGATCATTCCCGGCACCGCCGAACAGTGCATCAACACCGTCTCCACCATGCAGCGCGTCCCGTCCATCACCCCCGAACAGCACGTCGTTGCCACGGCCGCCTTGCATCCGGTCGTTGCCAATTCCGCCGTTCATCACATCGTTACCGATGCCTCCTCGCATCACATCGTTGCCGTGACCGCCGCGCATTCGATCGTCGCCATGACCGCCGGCCATAAAGTCATTGCCGAGTCCGCCATCCATGCGATCATCGCCACGCATGCCGACCAGGAAGTCATCGCCCTCGCCCCCAACAATGACATCGTCAAACGTCGCTGACGGGTGGTGTGGTCGGTCGCTAACCGGACGCGCGTCCGTCAATGCTCTCACGGCAACACCCGCCGGTGACACCGCCGCAACATCGACCACATCTCCGGCGTCGTGCCGGCTTAATCGCCAGTCACCAAAGATCACGTCGTTGCCGGCGCCGCCGCCGAGTTTGTCATTTCCTTCGCCCCCAACCAAAGCGTCGTGGCCTGCTCCACCGGACACGCGATCATTTCCGTTTCCGGCGATCACGATATCATTTCCCTGACCCGCTTCAATGGAGTCATTACCGCGATTCGTCTCGGCAAATTCGAGTGCATAGGCGATTGGGTCGGTGACGCCTTGTGGATAACTATTGGTAGCGTCACCGAAGATCCAGTCGTCGCCTGCGCCACCGCTGATCTTATCGTGTCCTGCGCCACCAATCAGGTAGTCGCCTCCCCGACCGCCTGCGATATTGTCGTGACCGGCTCCACCGAAGACCACGTCGATTCCCTCACCGCCGGCGAGTCGATCATCGCCGCGACCACCTTCGATGTAATCGACGCCCGTGCCACCGTGGACCGAATCATTGCCCCCACGGGCAAACAGTCGATCGCTGCCACTGCCTCCCAAAATGACATCGTTCTGTCGACTTCCAACGATTCGGTCGTTTCCGTCACCGCCATCCAAAAGTGTTGTCTGCCCAACGCTATTGCGAATTCCAATGACGTCATCGCCTCCGTTGGCGTAGATGTTGATTTGGCTAATCGCACTATTGGGAAACTCCAACGTCGTCGCATCGATTTGAATTACCAGCGTATCGGTCTCATGGTTAACCCACGCGGCAATTTCATTTGATTCATCGTCGGCATTAATGGTCAGCTCTCCACCCGACACAACAGAAACCGCGCTGAGGAGCCGGCGGTCTTCCAATTTCTGTAGGGTGAGGGGGCGTCGAGGACTTGTGGCAAATCGTGATCGTCGAACGGTACTTTTACTGCGGCGCATGATAGCACTCCTAGTGATGGGGGGATAAGCTCACACAGTTACAGAGAAGTCCCGCTGATTTTGGCGTGCGATTGCACGTGTTTCAGTCCGTTAGTGACACAACGGCACGGCTTTCTTACAACCGATCGCGAGTTTTTCGGTAGAATCTTCTACTTCCCAACCAACTGCCTAGAAGGAGCCCGCGGTGAACACCTGTCGACAGCCGTCTTTTCGCCTTTTTTCAGCCTCGAGAAGCGAGTCCTCGACGGCCACGCTACTTGCCGTCTGTTTGCTGTTACTGCCGTGTTTTCCGCGGTACTGCGACGGTCAACAGCAACAACCACGCGGCGACTCTCGATTTTCGGATTGGGATAAGGATGGCGACGGATTCCTGGTCCCGGGTGAGTTTCCCGACCAATTTGGTAAGCGGCTTTTTGATCGAGTCGACGCAAACGGTGATGGCCGAATTTCAAGAAAAGAGGACGATGCCTTTAGCTCGCGGAACCGCAACGGTCGACGCGCCGCTCGCCCTGCCCTACCGCCCGGAACGAAGGTGGACCGCGATCTCGTCTACGAGACAATCGGAGAACGAGCATTGCCCTTGGATCTCTACCGTCCACGTGCGAGCGAACCGTTGCCGCTTGTACTCTGGATTCACGGCGGGGGGTGGAAATCTGGAAGTAAGAGCGGAGCCGGTCCGGCCCTGTCCTTGCTTTCAAGGGGATACGCCGTTGCATCGGTCGAATATCGACTCAGTGGCGAGGCTCTATTTCCAGCAGCTATTGAAGACTGTAAGGCGGCGGTTAGTTTTCTTCGCCAGCACGCTAAAGAATACCAATTGGATCCAGAGAGGTTTGGCGTGTGGGGTTCGTCTGCCGGCGGCCACCTAGCTGCCCTGCTCGGCACTACCAATGATGTTACCGACTTCGACACGCACCCCATCACCCGAAAAGCTCCATCCACCGTGCAAGCCGTTTGCAACTGGTTTGGCCCGACGGACTTTCTACGGATGGATGACTTTCCTGGAAAAATCCACCATGATGGAGCGGATTCGCCCGAATCGCGTTTCATTGGCGGCCCGATCCAAGATCGCGCAAAGCAAGTTCAAAAAGCAAACCCGATCACCTATGTTACGCCAGCCGATCCGCCATTTTTGATCTTGCACGGTGAAGACGATCAACTGGTGCCTTTTAATCAAAGTCAGTTGTTACAAGAGGCCCTGAAAAAAGCGGGAATCCAATCAACGTTGTATCGTGTTGAAAAGGGGGACCACGGTTTTAAAGGAGCAACCGAACCGAGAGAAAAACTGGTCGAACGAAGTATGGATTTTTTCGACCGCCAGTTTAGGAAAAAGTAAGCGCTCGACTCAACAGTCTTCACTGTCGACTCATCTCTCGACCTCGAACACGATTTGATATTCTATGACGCTCTGGCCTAATTCCGCCGAGACACCGAGGCTTCAGGGAATCGTTCCTCCACTGGTCACACCGTTGTCTCGACGCGACGAGATCGACGTTGTGGGCACAGTACGCCTACTAAACCACGTCATCGAGGGTGGCGTGTCGGGTGTCTTCATTCTCGGCACGACGGGCGAAGCACCAAGTTTGAGCTATCGGCTGCGTCGCAAGTTCATTCGCCTCGTCTGCGAGACCGTGTCCGACCGAGTCCCCGTTTTGGTTGGTATTACCGATACGGCCTTTATCGAGTCGATTGCGCTGGCTCAGGTGGCCAGTGAGTCGGGTGCCAGAGCGGTCGTTCTTTCGGCACCCTACTATTTTCCGGCGGGACAAACAGAATTGACCCGGTATGTGGAGTCCATACTTGAGCAGATTTCTCTCCCATTGATGCTCTATAACATGCCAAGTTTGACAAAAGTCGCCTTCGACATCGTCACGGTGGAGAAGCTCTCTTTGAATTCGCAGATTGTTGGCGTTAAAGACAGTGGCGGAGACATGGAGTATTTCGGGCAGCTGCTGAAACTGAAAAAAAGGAGGCCCGACTGGTCGATCTTAATCGGCCCCGAACACCTTATGGCCGAAGCGGTAATCTTGGGTGCCGATGGCGGCGTCAATGGCGGCGCCAATATCTATCCCCAACTTTTCGTCGATTTGTATCGAGCCGCCGCCGCACGAGATGAACCTCGAATCGAGGCCCTCGGCCGAGTCGTCACCGCACTCCAAGATATTTATGCCGTCGGAAAATATGCCAGTCGATTCATCAAGGCAACAAAGTGTGCCCTCGCATTGCACGATATCTGTAGCGACTACATGTCAGATCCATTCAATCACTTTCTAC
>DUDC01000056.1 GCA_012959465.1 Planctomycetaceae bacterium | reverse complement strand
CTCGATCGTGACCAGGGCGTCGGCGACGACGGCCCCGGACGGACGGGCCAACAACGGGTTGACCTCGACCTCGACGAGGTCCGGCCTCTCGAGCACCAGGCGTTGGAGTCGTTCCACGACTGCGATGATCGCATCCACGTCGGCCGCTGGTCGACCACGGTGTCCCGAGAGCAACGGGCCGACTCCGAGCCCGACCAGCGCACGACGGACGTCGTCGGCATCGACCGGGAGCAGCAGCGACGTCGTGTCGCGCACGACCTCGACGAGCGAGCCTCCTGCTCCAAGCGTCAGCAGCCAACCGACCGGGGGCTCGCGGCGGATGTCCACCAGCAGTTCGGCGACGGAATCCTCCACGTACTCCTCGACGAGGACTCGACCACCCAGTCGCCCGGCCGCCGCCGCCACGGCCCCGGCGTCGCACAGGTCGAGGACGACGCCGCCCACATCGCTCTTGTGGACCACCCCGGTCACCTTGACGACGACCGGGAAGCCGATCCGTTCGGCGGCCTCGGCCGCTCCGGCCGCTTCGACCTCCTCGCCGACGGGGACCGGCAGTCCGGCGGAGGCGAGGAGGATCCCGGCCTCGCACCCGGGCAGGACCTCGGGCCCCTTGATATTCTAGATGAATCAGTTGATCTTGTATTTAGCAAGGAGGCATTTCTTCATATTCCAAATCTTGTTGTTCACGTAAAAGAGTTCGTTCATCTTTTACGGGTGGTGTTTGATTCAATTGTGGTCCATTTACATTATCGTGTTCCATCATATCCCGAATCAACATATTCGTTAGTAAAATCTCTGAAACCTGAATATAAATCTGTTGTGGCTCTTCCGAGGAGGGCGGCATCAACCCCGCGCACCGGCACGAGGCCCTGCTCGACCGTGGCCGCCTCGACCGACGTGGGGATGTTCTCCGCCATGGTCCCGACGACAAGCCCCGGGGTCCGGGTCGTTCGGCTGGCGGTGCCGAAGGCCCGGAGCGTCGGCCACCAACTCGAGTCGTCGAGGCCCCCCCTCGGAAAGTCCAACACCAGCATCGCCGCATCGGACGGCCCGTCGAGCACCGCCGTGAAGCAGTCGGCCAGGCGTTCCTCGTCGCCCCAGATGAAGGTGTGGTAGTCGAGTGGATTCGAGATGGAGACGAACTCGGACAGGGTGGCCCCGATCCGCTCCGCCTGGTTTGCCTCGAAGTCCGGGAACTCGACGTCGAGCGACTCGGCCCGGTCGGCGACGACGGAGGCCTCGCCGCCGGAACAGCTCATGCTCACAAGTCGGTTCCCCGGGAGCGGTCCCACCGAGTCGAGAACCAGGAGGGTGTCGAGCAGCCCGGGAACCGACTCGACGCGGTGCACGCCGAGCCGGTCGAAGAGGGCCCCGTAGGCGGCGTCGCTGCCGACGATCGACCCGGTGTGTGAGACGGCGATCAGGCCACCGACCCGGTCGGGGAGGGATTGGGAAAAGATCTCGCCAACGGACTGTTTGACGTTGAGGTCCTTGTAGGCCATCCTCGCCGACACATCGAAAGCGATCGATCGTTCAATGAACCGTTCACCCGTGCCGGTACAAGATACGGCGCAGGTCTTGTTGTTGGCATAGGTTCCGGCGCCGATCACCGGCGAGTCGCCGACTCGACCAAATTCCTTATCGGTCAGTCCACCGGTCGACGTGCCGGCAGCCAGGTTGCCGTGTTGGTCCAAGACCACGCAGCCGACCGTTCCAAAATGGCGTTGGGTGGGTTGCGCGCCGGCACGACTCTGCTTCTGACGCCGCAGGGCTTTCTGCCAACTGGCCCTCGCTCTATCGGTATCAAAATACGAATTCGGTACCAACTCGACCTTCATGTCTCTGGCGAACTGCTCGGCCCCGGCCCCAGCGAACAGGATGTGACGCGTCTCGGTCATGACGAGCCGCGATAGTCTGATTGGGTTTTTAACAATTGAAACACCGGCCACGGCACCGGCGGAGAGGTCTCGGCCGTCCATGATCGAAGCGTCCAATTCGTGCCGCCCCACATGATTAAAGACGGCCCCTTTGCCCGAATTGAACAACGGATCATCTTCCAATAACACGATCACTTGTTCGACAACATCGAGGCCGGTCCCACCATTCTTAAGAACCTTCACTCCGAGCCGCAGAGCGTTTTCCAACGCCCGCGTGCGGCCGGCGGCCGCATCGTCGGTCGCCGTATCCGGGGCACTGCCTGCGCCGCCGTGTATTGCGATGGCAAACTTGATCGGTTCATCGCTAAGAACGGTTGTGGCCGCCACGAGGAATGTCATGAAACATGCCAAGTGGCAAATTGGCCGCGTAGTTTTCATTTATTCGTCCTGTGAGTACGACTTGTAGGTATAGAGAGTGGCTCGCAGACCGAAGAAGATCGCGGCGACGAACATTAGGCTGGTGAATAGCCAAAAGAACATGGCTAACTCGGAAGATTGTGCGACACGTTCCGCTCCGACCACTGTACCAATGATCGTCGAAAACCAGTCCAGCATTTTATCTTGGAATTTCGTAACGACGGCCACGAATTTATTTCCCACCGAGACAAACAGCAACCAGAATCCCATGATCGTCGACTTCATTCGCGTCGGCGCTTGAGTGTAGGCGAATTCAAGGCCCGTGATCGACACCATGACTTCGGCCTGCGTAATGACGAGGTATGGGAAGAACTGCCACAACGCGTGGACGTTTTTGGCACCAGCCGTATCGATCCACGTTTGCAAGATTGCGACACAGGCAAAGGCGAGGCTTGCCATGAACATGCCGAGGGTCATCTTTCTCAGCGGCGTCATCTCGATGACGAACTTGCTTAGCAGCGGATAAATTAGATAGTTGTTGATCGGAATCAGGGCCATCACCATGAGTGGATTAAGCGCCGATATTTGACTCGGTAACAGACTCCAACCACCCCACATCGACAGGTTCATCTGCTTTGCCTGGCGAATCCAACTGGAGGCATGTTGGTCGAACAGCGCCCAGAACATGCTAACGATAAAGAAGACACTGACGATTCGGATCACTGCCCTCGGACCCTCGGCGGTGATCGTGCCAAAACGCTCCGCGGCAGCGGCAAAGAACCAATTGCGATGAATCGATCCAGCTTCCTCGTTGGCGGCCTTGGTTCGCGCAACGTAATTGGTACCCGAGAACATTGCCCCGATAGAATAGAGTGACACGGCGATGAAACCATCGTCGGGTTGCAGCTTTTGTCGATAGAAAAACGTTGCCAGCCCCGCTCCGATACAAGCGGCGCAAGAGATCAGAAATTCAGTGGTTGACAAGAACTCCATGCCAAACATGGGAAGGCCGATCAATCCCATGAAGAGAAACGTCGACGTCGCAGCGTCCAATAAACCAAGTTTACCACCTGGGTTAGCTGGGACATGGACGAACACCTTCCGACCCATCCAGAAGACAATGGTGGCCAGTAACATCAGCACGCCTGGCAGGGCAAACGCAATGCTGAAGGCAAAATCGTATTGTTGTTCCCAATTTCGAATGACTGGGATCGCCAGCGTCGCAAAGAACGAACCAAAGTTGATAATGAAGTAGAACGCTTGGAACACTTTTGCTACCAGATTCCAATTGGCTTTGCCGAACTGGTCGCCGACATGGGCCGAGACGCACGGTTTGATCCCTCCAGAACCGATGGCGATGAGGCCTAGCCCCATCATCATTCCCGTGACCGTGTTTTCACCGAGTGACAACACGAGATGCCCCAGACAATAGACCAACGACAGCCAGAGGATCGTCTTGTATTTGCCAAGCAGGCGATCGGCAATAATCGCACCGATCATGGGAAATGCGTAAACGCCCGCCACAAACAGATGGACTACTTCTTGAGCGTGCTCTTCGGCAAGTTGCTCATGCGCTGCTCCGGCCACGAATAAGGCCGTCATATGAACCTGGAGAACCGATTTCATCCCGTAAAAACTAAATCGCTCACAACCCTCGTTCCCGATAATGTACTTAACCCCTTTGGGCCATCCTGTTTCCTTGGGGTCGGGAGCTGTGAGATGATTGGTCTTGCTCATACTTGTCGCTTTCTCGTCGTGAGTTACGAAGTTGCTGGTAGGAGAAGGTTAGTCGAAATAGCCCAGAAATGCACGTCCGTTTCGGTGCAATGGTCGGTGAATGGGGGGATTCGTCTTGAACGGTCGCCCTGCATTTCTCCGTGCCTTGGATCCCGGTAAATTCGGTGATGGTTCGGTGTTCGATGTTTCGATCACCGTTCCTCGTTCAGCAGTTCCTCTCGATAGCGACGCATGACGTCGCCGCGGAACAGGGCGCCCAGCAGGAGCGGACGTTTGGCCTGGCGATCGACGACGAACAGGCAATCGACATCACTGGCTCCGAAGTCGCTAATCGCCTCCAGCAGGTTTTCGTCGACCGAGACGTCGTACAGTTGATCGACGTTTAGATCGTGGGCTCGGACGAGGTGTGGGTCGACGTCGCTCTTCATCGCCAATTTGAGGTCGCTGTGTCGGATCATTCCCTGCACGAAACCATTTTGGTCGACCACCGGTAGATTTTCCAATTCGCTGTGTTCTTTAGCGAAGGCAATGATCTGACTCAAGTTGTCGTTGAGTCGGACCACTGCGGTCGGCACCATGACGTCTCGGACCATCACGTGCTCGAGGACGGCAACGTCGTGTCCTCGCTGAACCGACTCGTTGCGACGACTCAGTTTCTTGTGATAGATGCTCTCTCGATCGATAAATCGTGCAATGACGCTCGAGATACCGGCGGCGAACATGATCGGGAGCATAATGCGGTAGTCGCCCGTCATTTCGTAGACCACGATGATGGCGCTGAGCATGCCGTGTGTCGTGCCGGCTACAACGGCCCCCATGCCGACAACTGCGTAAACGCCGGGCGGCATGGCGACGGCTGGAAAATAGAGACTCAGAAATAGACCAAAGCTGCCACCCAGCGTGGCTCCGACGAACAGCGAGGGCGCAAAAATTCCGCCCGAACCACCTCCGGCCAGCGTTAGGCAGGTGAGGCCAATTTTGAGAAACACCAGCGGTAACAACCACTTTAATTCGGCCAACATGTATTGGCGCTCTAGATGATCCTTGTCGGGAGCATCCGGTACAAACGTCCTCGCGTTGTCGTTGTCCTTCAGATTCAACGTGTGCTCGACCACCGCATATCCGACGCCGAGCACGGCTGGCGCCTCTTTTTTCGTCTGCCCGTTCAACGCCGATTGAGGTTTGTCTGGGTAGGCCATCGCGACCAGTCCGACCACTGCCCCAACCACCAGAGCCCGCAGCCACCATTTGCGTATGGTCGAGTGGACAAAGTCCTCGGTGGCGTAGAGCAGTTTTGTGAACGAGACGGCCGCCACTCCGCAGAGGACGCCAAAGAGCATGCAAGGCGGCAATTGGGAAAACGAGCCAACATGTTCGTAACTGAGTTCACGAAAAACGGGCGAAAGGCCGTATTCGCCGATGCGGTGCTGCACCACATCAGCCAGTACGCTGGCCAATACGATGGGTGTAAGATACTGGATGGCGAAGCTTCCGATGATGATCTCGCTGGCGAAAATGACGCCGGCAAGGGGCGCATTGAACGTCGCGCTGATCCCCGCGGCTACACCGGCGGCTACTAGAACCTTCAAGTTTCGTCGACGAAGTCGAAAGAGCTGCCCGACCGCGCTTCCCACCGAGGCGCCAATTTGAACGATGGGGCCTTCGCGGCCGACCGACCCACCCGTTCCGATACTGACAGCGCTGGCCATGATCTTGATTAATGAAACACGTGGCCGAATGACACCTTCTTTTCGGGCCACCGCCACGATCACCTCGGGAACACCGTGCCCCTGAGCCTCCGGTGCGAATGTTCTCGTCAACCAGGCAGCGACAAAAATCCCAACTGCCGGGACCAGGAACAACAGGTTCCCAACGTATGGCAAATCCGAGTGAAGGACGCGCTCCAGAGTTTGACTGGAAACACCGTCCAGCAATTTCGTGAAGACGACGGCACCCACGCCACCGAGTAGACCGATGACGCAAGCTAATAATGTTGTCAGGGTGTAAGGAAGATCGATGCGGGACCGAAGGTCCCTGATCAACTGCCGAATCTCCATAGCTGCCTTTAGGGGATGGGTCGGGTGAACCCAGCAGCTTAGTTAACGGCCGCCTTTCAGGCGATCCCCCAACGTGTCATTTAGTTCGGGATTGTTGTAGATTTTTCCCGCCGTCACGTTGAAGTCGTAATCAACTCGCCGATATTCGAGCGATTCGCTGGTCGTATCGAGGATGACGTAGCAGGCACGCGGGTCCCCGTCGCGGGGTTGGCCGACGCTGCCGACATTTACCATGCTCTTTTCGCCATCGAGTTCGTAATGGAATTCGCAGTCTTCCGGTGAAATGAACTCGCCACCACTGGTAAACACGCCCGGGATGTGAGTGTGCCCCTGGAAGCAATAAAGTTG
>DUDC01000055.1:4209-6454 GCA_012959465.1 Planctomycetaceae bacterium | reverse complement strand
AGCCTACGAAATATACAGGTGCAACTGGTTGTTTGAGTTTTTTGACACTTCGGGGTTTGCATCGAGCAACGCCTCAAACTCTTCAAACCGTTGCACCGCACGTTGCATCGCCGCCGCCAGTTCATCGCGATGGCATGGTTTTGCGAGATGCGCACTATAAGGAGAAGCCGTTCCCCGATGGTGACTCGTTCCCGGACAACGGAGCTGTCAATCCAATTTGGCGTTACGTTGCAGGCTCTGAGACGGCTGGAAAGCGACAAAGGGGTTTGCGATGTCGCGGAACGCGGATCAGGTCAGCTATCGTCGTGTCGCCAAAGGTCTCTTCGACGGCCTTGGCGGCGTCGTCCAGGCTGCGATGCAAAGGGCACAGGTTGATGCCGTGCAATCCTAGAGGACATTCGTGAAAGCGGCGCACAGGGTCTACCGTGTTCACGATTTCCAGCACCGTTAGTTTGTCCGGCTCATGCGCCAACGTAAAGCCGCCACGCAAACCACGTTGTGCGGTGACGATTCGTGCGCGACTCAGGATCTGCATTACTTTCGCCAAATATCCGACCGGGACCTCGGTCACCTCCGCAATTTGTGCGTTGGTCTGTGGATCATCCTGGTCGGCCAAGTAGACGACCGCCCTCAACGCATACTCAGTGGTTTGTGAAATCATCTCCTAAATTCCTATTCGGGAGTTCAAGAGCGGTTCGCAAAAAGAGACTTGTGGATATACACCTCCACACTAGGTGTTCGGGCATCGGGTGTCAACATGAGACAGTTAAGGAAACCAAGCGTTGATCAAGGAATCCCCGTGGCTGCTGGGGAAACTGATCGTCGCATGCAGTTTCGGGAATCCGCCTTGGCTGATTGACACGCAGGATGGACGAGCCCACGTTTTGGTACGACGAGCCACACCCAAACCTATTTGACGCGATCGTTCTCGTTTCCAATGACGAATGAGGAGATTTCAACGATGAAGAAGTTCCTGTTGGTTGTCTTGTCGCTGTTGGCCGTCACGACGTTTTCATTCGCTTCAATTGCTCAAGTAAAGACAGGCAAGACCCGGCCGCTGTTGACCAAACAGTTGATGGGTGGGTTGGTACAACCGAATTGTAAGGACTTGGCGCCGGCTTGAAGGAGGCGCCCGACGACGACAAAGCGTGGGAAGCACTGGCCACCAAGGCGGCCTTGTTGAACGAGGCTGGCCATATCCTGATGGCCGATGGACGTTGCCCCGATGGCGATTGGGCCGATGCGGCCAAGACGCTACGCGAATGCAGTGCAGTTGTCCTGAAGAAGATCGACCAGAAAGACGCCGAAGGAGCGCAAATCGCGTTTCAAGCTATGACCAAAGCTTGTGCCGCCTGTCATAAAGTGCATCGGAAGCAAGACTGATCACTCAATCAGTTGCAGTCCACGGCGGCATTGCGCTCTGTCTCCGGATGATCACGTTTGGAACTGCGATGCTGATCGTCTCGGCACCCACCGTAGACTCGGTAGTCATAACGCCCGGGAAGTGGATTCGGGCATCGGACCACAGGTCGCGGCAAGAGCGAGTTGTAGCGAATCGGCACGCTAGTCCCGGATCATTGATGTCGCGCGTCTTCTGGCGCTTCACACAGCCATGACTACGCCGAGAAGGCCGAGCAGTAGTCCGAGGCTGACGATCGTGATGAGCACGGCGCAAACACTTCTCCACGCGAATGAATCGTCTTCCAACAGAGCCCGCCGCGTTGATTCGTCAAAGGCATGCATGAAGATAGGATGCTCACCCTCGTTCAAACGGGTGTCAGGTAGGATGCGGCATGGCGTGAGTCCTCATCAAGGCAGATTAGGTTGCGCGTATAGTGTCATGCGGTTTGCAGCGTTCAAACACAGGTTCGCCGTTGGCCCACAACTCGGCGGCGTTCGGAGTATCAAAGGCGACCGCTAAAGCGCTGTTCAGTTCGTAGCGGTTACCGTCCAGACCGCGTTCGTCCAGTTCGCTCGCCAGACCATTTTCGGCGCCTTGGCCGACCGTATGAGCGTGGGCGTCGATCGTGCCCGCGTCTTCAGACGACGAACCGACCTCATTCTGCCGGTCTGGTAACGGGAACCATCCTCGGCAATGAATGGGTCTCATGCCGTTGGCAGCGCATGTGTTGCCGTCGCAAAGCAATGGACAAACGATCTTCGCTGCCTGGTATTGTGTGAGGTCCATATCAGCGACGCGTTTTGCGTTCTCGATTGCCTGATTCCGGATGCGGTTAACGTCACC
>DUDC01000055.1:0-4170 GCA_012959465.1 Planctomycetaceae bacterium | reverse complement strand
GTGCAGATCGTCTCCACAACGGCCAGCGCCTCCGGCGGCGTTACAGCGATCATCTGGTGGCGACAGCTGGAACAATCGTGTTCCGAGTCACGCTTGGGTTTGTGGGGCGCACTTTCGATCGCGTAGGTCGTGCCGGCGTAAATGTCCGTGGCGATGTTTCTGGCGGTTTTCACGCCTCCCTGGTGCGGCAATCGTCGGCGGACGTTGGACCTTGCGACATCGGCGGCCCAGGCAAACAGTTCATCGTCATGGATCAGAGGGGGCTGCCAATCCTGCTTGATTCGCCCGACGTCATATACCCGTTGGGGTCCAAACGCCACGTCCAGGAAGGCGAAAACAACGACGACGAACATGATCAGCAACGACAACGTCAAGGCAATCAGGACCACGGCAAACATTGGTGGGTTTCCTTGTTCGGTGTGAACTAATTGTGTCTCGACGGTTCGGAAGGCTCCGTCAAAACGCGTTCGGCCGCATTTCTACGCAGGACGTCATTCCTGATTAGCACGCGCGTTTTGCCGCAATGTGGTCCTCCCGTCGCCGATTCCGATTTGGTTGATTTCGCATGGTTGCAATATTCAAGATTAATAGATAAACTTATCTTTTGGTAATTTTATCCCAATATGGCCGAAATGCAACCTGCCTTTTGCCGTTTCCTGCCAGGCAAGTATTCTTCCAGCCCTTGATGCGACCGGAAGAGGAGCGCGAGATGAGATTCTTTAGCGATACACGTCACCTCTGGATCCTGCTCGTGCTCATCGCGGCCGTCGGCGGGGGTTTTCTGGCAGTTCGTGGCCGGATGGTGCCAGAGAGTTTTGGACAACACGGCCCGTACCGTGCTGAAGCTCTCACCGAGATCGCCTCGCAACCTAGCGTGTTTCAGGCAGACTCGGTTTGTCATGAGTGTCACCAAGACGTTCAGGAGGAGCGGGCCGAATCGCTGCACAAGGCCGTGCGTTGCACTCATTGTCATGGCCTTGGCCGCGAACACGTTGTCCGAGCCCGCAAGGCCGCCGAGTCACCGGGATTCGCGATTGATCCCGCTGCCGAGTGGGACGGCAGCTTTCTGACCGATATCGACCTGTTCACTACCCACGATCGAAAGACGTGTTTAGTTTGCCACGAGGCGGTCGTCGGTATGCCGGAGGATTTTCGGAAGATCAACGTCGCCGAGCATCTCGAAGAAATGGAAGCCTCGGAGCCAACGAGCCGTGAGGCATGCTTCGAGTGCCACGGCGGGCACGATACGGCGCCCTAGTCGTCGTCTCGATGCGAGACGAAGGTTCTGCTCGCCGGAGCGAGGCGGCTACTTTTGGTGGAGAACAAAATGACTCAGAAACGTGACGACACCGGTTGCAACAATACGAACTGCATGTGTGATGACGCAACCACGCGCCGGCGTTTTCTTCAACACGTGACAACGATCACGCTGGGTGCGATGAGCCTCACGGTGCTGCCAGGGGCGTCTGCCGACGGCGAGTTACCAGGCGATCAAGAGGATTCTCCGGGTGAAAGTAAAGAACGGCCGATCTTCGGGTTCCTGGTGGATACCGAAAAGTGTATCGGATCGGGGAAGTGCCTCACGGCGTGCCGCGTTGAAAACAACGTGCCCGACGGATACCACCGCACGTGGGTCGAGCGCTACGTTCATTTCAAAGACGGCACAGTCCAGGTGGATCTGGTTCCAGAGACCGGCTATTCCGGCTCGGGCCTACCTTCGATCGATTCGGATGACGTAGACAGAGCGTACTTCGTCCCCAAGCTCTGCAACCAATGTGAAGACGCCCCGTGCAATCAGGTCTGCCCCGTGCATGCTTCTTTCACGTCGCCGGAAGGTGTCGAGTTGATCGATACCGAGCGCTGCATCGGCTGCGCCTACTGCGTGCAAGCATGTCCATACGGTACGCGTTTCATCAATCCCGAAACCGGCACTGCCGACAAATGTACGTGGTGCTATCACCGAATCATGCGCGACGAGCAGCCGGCCTGTGTTGAAGCATGCCCGGTGGGAGCACGCGTGTTTGGTCGACTCGACGATCCGGAAAGCGAAATCAGCAAACGAATCGCTGCGATCCCGACCCAGGTTCTCAAAGCGCATCTTGGCACGCATCCCAAGACGCGGTATGTGCGGATCTCAGACGAGGTGACGTGATGCACGAAACTGCGTTTGTCTTTCCGAACGACGTTCATCCGCCGTGGAGCATCATGATAGTGCTCTACCCATATATCACCGGTTTGGTGGCTGGCGCCTTTGTCGTGTCGGCGTTGTACCACGTGTTTCACCGAGAAGCACTGAAGCCGGTCGCCCGTCTGGCACTGGTTACCTCGTTGTGCTTCTGTGCGTTCGCTTGCACCACCCTGAACGTTGTTTCAACGTGATGATCACACCCAGCGTCACTTCGGCGATCGCGGGGTTCGGGTTTATCTACAATGCGTATATGCTGGTGCTGGTGGTGGAGGTGTGGCTTGTCTTTCGTCCGTCGATCGTCGGGCGGGCCAAGACTCGCCGCGGCGGCAGCAGACTTTTTTATCGAGTCTTGGCGTTGGGTGTCACCGATATCACGGACCGTTCGCGGGCCGTGGACAGGTGGCTGGTTCGCGTGCTGGCAATCGTCGGTATTCCGGTCGCGTGCGTATTGCACGGATACGTTGGGTTTCTGTTCGGCGCGGTCAAGGCGAATCCGTGGTGGTCCACGTCGCTGATGCCGGTGATCTTTCTGGTTTCTGCCATCGTGTCGGGCATCGCTGCGCTGGTTGTACTGTACCTGTTCATCTGTTGGCGGCGGGGAGAAAGGCCCGATGCGGATTGCGTTCGCGCGCTATCTCGCTACTTGTGGATGTTCCTCGTGCTCGCTGTATCGCTGGAAGGCTTGGAGCTCTTGCAGATGGCGTACGAATCCGACGGCGAGTGGCATATCCTTTCCACATTGCTGGCAGAGCACTTGGCGGTGTCCTACGGCCTGGTGCAAGTGCTGATCGGCTCCATTGTCCCGCTAATCCTACTCTTGACGTCGTTTCATCCTCGCCTTTCTCCTCGTCTGGTTGCTTTCTCCAGTGGACTCGCGTCGCTACTCGTTCTGCTGCAGGTCTTTGCCATGCGCTGGAATGTAGTTGTTGGAGGCCAGCTCTTTTCCAAGAGCTTTCGGGGGTTTGTGGAGTTCCCTCTGCACTGGACTGGTCGCGAAGGACTGTTTGCCGCCGCCGTGGTTCTGGCGCTTCCACTGTTGGCACTGTGGGCCGCCAGCAAGATCGTTCCACTTTGGCAATCGGCTGAGATTTGATCGCTCCCACATGCCCAACGACGCTCGTCATCTAGCCAAGTTCCGCGCGGTCCAGAATTCGGTGGCTGTTGACCAACAGCCTAAAGTAGTTCTCTGGTCGCGCCAGCAACTCGCGGTAGGTCTTTCGTCCCATGATGAACTCGGTCATCGCTTCGCATAGAGCCTGACCGCAGTGGCGAAACAGCCATCGCGTCGTACGCGGCCAGCCGTAAAGTAGGTTGGCCAATGTGCGCCCAATCCGCAGTTCGCCGAGAATATGTTTCTTCAACGGGACCGAGGCTCTCAGCAGGCTCCTTGCCATGGTTCTCGCGAAGGAGGCGAATGACGGGGCGCCAACAGACGGCGTTACCGTAGCGGCCCTTTCCGTGCTTGCCGTAGCGACGTTTGCACTCGGCCCACCAAGCGGCGAGAAGCGTGCTCAACTTGGTGGTCTTGGTCGGCTCACCATCGATAACAAGACTCGAAATCAGGTCGTCGTACTTCAGTTTGGACTCAGGTGAGCCGTAGGGCCCGAGATAGTGGTCCTTGTTGTGGATGCGCACACGAGCTTGTCCACTCGCTTTGTGGTGGACGTAGGCGGGGATACGGCGTTTTTTCGCCATGGCAGTGTTCCCAATCGCTAGAGGGTAGTTCTAGGGTAGCGATCGCGGTTGCACTGCCGTTAACAGGTAACGCAAGTTGATGCGTTTCAACCACTTACAAGTCGGGGCGACTAGATTTGAACTAGCGACCTCTGCGTCCCGAACCTAGCTTTAAGCACCAGCCATCCACTCAAGGAATCGTGCTTTAAGTACAGTATAACAGGGCGCAAAGCAGCGCGCAATCACACGCACTTGATTGCATTCAGATGCACTTTGAGGGGGTAGTTTTGGACGAAAAGGGGTAGTCG
>DUDC01000054.1 GCA_012959465.1 Planctomycetaceae bacterium | reverse complement strand
GGCATGGCGGCGCCCGAGACGTTTGACCCGAAACGGTACCATCCGTTCGAGGTCGGAACGCCGTTGGAAAAAGTGATCAGTACTTTTCCCGCGATCGACACGGCGGTGGACAACATCAAAATCTGCCAGGGCCTGGAGCGAATTGCTCAGGTAATGGATCGGGCAACCCTTATCCGTTCTCACTACCAACCGGATCTCGGGCACATTCTGCACTCGCGGCATCAGTATCACTGGCACACCGGTTACGTTCCTCCGCAGACCGTTGCCTGCCCGCACCTCGGCGCCTGGATCGCTCGAGTCCTGGGCCCGAACAACTCGGTGATGCCGCCATTCATCAATATTGGACAACGCCTCGAGGGGATCGGCGAAAACGAGGAGATCAAGGCATTTACGACGGCCGGGTTTTTCGGCAGCGAATTCGGCCCAATGAATCTACCTTACCCGGAGGATGCGGCACGCGCTGTTCGACCGCCGAAAGGAATGCAGCCTGGCCGATTCACGGATCGCTACAAATTCTTTCGAAAACTAGTCGATCAGTCTCCCAATCGCGAATACCTGTCCGATTTTCATCAGGAGTCGATGCTCCGTTCGTTGGATAATGCGTACCGCTTGTTGAGCGCCCAGGAGCGGGCCGCCTTCGATATTTCGTTGGAACCAAAAAAAAGCTACGAAGCATACAACACTGGCCGCTTCGGCCGAGGCTGCCTGCTCGCCCGACGATTGATCGAAAACGGCGCCCGATACGTCGAAGTCACGACGGAGTATATCCCGTTTATTCATTGGGATACCCACAACAGTGGACACACCACCGTCGACAAACTGCATAAGGAGATCGACCGCCCGATCGCTCAGCTGGTCCTCGACCTTGAAGCAAGCGGGTTACTCGATCGGACACTCGTCGTCATAGCTAGTGAGTTCAGCCGTGACATGATCGTCGAAGGTGTACCTGGATCCAACGCCCGCGACCAAGCGACCTTCAAAGTCGACACACTGCAGGAGTTGAAGCATTATGGACTTCATCGTCATTTCACTGGCGCGTCATCGGTCGTGATGTTTGGTGGGGGCGTGAAAAAAGGGAACCTCTACGGCGAGTCGGCGGCAGAACGCCCCTGTATGGCCATTGTGAATCCTGTCTCGGTTGCGGATATGCACGCTACTCTTCTGCACGCGATGGGCATCAGCCCCAAAACGGCGTTTGGAATTGAGCGGCGTCCCTTCTACGTGACCGAGGACGGCAAGGGGAAGGCAGTCACCGAGATCTTCGGATAGGTTCACTCCGCCGTCAACGTGAGCTCGCCGGTCATCTCTGATTCGGTGGAGATCGAATCCGTGCATTGACTTCTGATCATTAATTTATAACAACGAACAAACATGTTACTTCTGGTCATCTTGATAACGACGATCCACCTGGTCCTGGTTGGTGTTGGCGCGGTGTCACCGCTGGTGAACATATTTTACGAATGGCTCGAATCAGGTAGTAATTCGGCCCGGTACAAACTGGGTAATCGGCTCGCTCGATTCGGGATCGTGGCGTGGGTCACCGGCGCCCTGTTCGGACTTATCCTGGGCCTAATATCCTGGTCCGATTCGCTGTCCGGATCGCTGCAGCGACTCGAATCCAAAGTCAATTACGGAATCATCGAGTATTTCTTTTCGTTGGTTCTAATGGTCGTCTATTTGCTTTGGAGACAGCGGGTCGAAAATCCTGGCCGCGTCCATCGCGCGATGCGATGCCTGATACCGCTGGCAGCTGGCAGCAATTCGATTTACCACTTCCCGGTTCTGTTTACGGTGATCGGCGAATTACAACGGCGGGGACTCTGGAATGGGGAGATGATCGGCGCCAGCCAGTTTCGTCAAGAGTGGTTGGTCGAATCGATCGTGTGGGCTCGAACCACTCATGTAGTGTTCGCCGCGGTCGCATTCACCGGGTTAGTGGTGCTGATGATCGCCTCCAGGGCGGAACGTGAAGAGGACGAATCGTTGTATCGTGTATCGGCCTTAGCTGGCGCCAGATTGGCCCTTGTCGGCGTACTCGGCCAGGTGATCAGCGGATTCTGGTTGATCATGACGCTAGAATCGAGTCAGCAATCACTACTCATGGGAGGTGATTTGTGGGCCACCTCGGCATTCGCTGGGGGCGTCTTTTTGGCGATTGTCTGGCTACATCTTCTGGGCCTGGGCATTATTAGTCCCCTGAAAGCAAAAGCCGTCTCCCACCTTGCCTTGATCGGCATGTTCTCAATGCTGCTGATGGTCACCGCCACTCACCGCAGCAAGGGGCTGACCATGGCTGCGGGAAATGCTGGCAATGCGACTGCCTCGGCCAGCGAACTCGTCGAAACTCAAACCAAAGGTCTGTTATGCCTGGAGTGATTACCCTCGCGAGTCCCGACGGCACGGCCACAGCTCGAATTCAAACGGATCTTGGGTTCAATCTGTTTCACTGGCAAGTCGCCGGGGCACAAAACCTGTTATGGTCGCACCCGGATTTCGGTGACGGACAACAGCGTCCCTCGGGAAGCGGAATACCGATCCTCTTTCCGTTTCCAGGTCGCATCGCCGGTGGACAATTTGCCTGGGACGGTTTGACATATCGTGTGAATTCGGATGACGGCCGTGGTAACGCCATTCATGGCTTCGTCTTCAATCGGCCCTGGAAGGCAGAGCAGACCGCCGAGGAATCGGTGCGAGGCGTCTTCCGAGCATCGGAGGTCGACCTCAGTATCCTCGATCAATGGCCCGCCGATTTCGAGATAACGACTGAGTACACCCTTGGCAATAACCAATTGGTCAGCAAGTTCACGATGCGATCGTTCGAGCGACCGCTACCATGTGGACTCGGGTTGCATCCCTATTTTCGCTTCGACCTCCAAACCGACTCACCCGCTGTGACGATGAAAGTACCGGTGAGTCAGAGATGGCCGCTCGACAACATGAACCCAACTGGGACGATCGAGTCGGTCGGTACCCAATTGTCCGCTGGAACGGTGGTCAATCAACTTGAATTGGACGATGTCTATTCAACCAACGAAATCGCCAGCGATGCCGATCCGCACGAGGCGTCTCTCGGCACGGCCGATTTGGGCGTTTCCATTCGGTTCGATACCGATTTCTCGCAGTGCGTCCTGTACACTCCACCCCACCGAGAAGCGATCTGTATTGAACCGTACACCTGCGTGCCGAACGCAATCGCCCAGGTAGGCAGCGAAGAACAGAACCGATTCGGTCTGCGGGTACTGCCAGCGGATTCTCAATGGAGTGTGAAAGTCACGTACGAAGCCGCAATACAAGCACGAAACGCAAGCGAGTGAGTATCGAGAAGACGTACTCATTCGCTTGCGCTTCGTGCTTGCAGCGCCAGCGGCATACATTTGGTCACGTTCGGCGAAAGTGACCTACGAAAAAAAACGGCCTGCGAGAATCTCGCAAACCGCTTTTTGAATGCTTTTGGGGAACCGCTAGGACTATTCTTTTGGAGCGGTGCCGGGCAACTCTGATTTTTTGATCAGTTCACCATAGGTAAGGCCTTTGGCGTTCTTCATCTTGGCTACTTTCTCGAAAGCAGCCAAGATCTTCTTCTCGGCACCCTCGGGATCGGCTTTAACGAGCGATGTCTTGAATTCACTTTTGTCCAACAACTTCGACAGTGCAACACCGTAGTCGTTGCGCATCTTCTTGCTCTTGCCATAATGACAGACGTTGCATTTTGCCTTGGCGACAGCTTCGAAGTAATCCTTGTTGTTTTTTTCCGATGTGTACGACTTCACGAATTGCTTCTGGAAGGCGCCCACAGCAAATGCGGAATTCGTGAAACTGAACGCGATCGCAGCGACGAACAAACAGACGACAAACTTCTTCATGGAAACCTCCGGCATTCCTTCGATACGAAAACCAACCACGCGTCACTCTATTCTACCTCAATATCTTTTCGATCGGGCGTAGAGCGTTTAACAACCTATCTAAACGCGTCGATCGAAAAAAGTCAAGGAGGCGACTTATACCGGTTAGCAAAGTTGTACCGACGACGAGCCGAATCGCATACCTAACTTGTTTGCAACTCACCAGTTACAATCCAGTCGAACGCGCCCAAACGACAGCTAGGAGTGAACGATGTGATGGAGAATGCCGTTCGACTGGCCTACAGACGGGGTTCTTACGGGTTCTGTGGTAGTACGCCATCGGCGAAACCAGCCTGTTCGGCCGGGTTTGTGCCCGTGCGTGCTACCAGGTAATGCTCCGCTTGATGCTCGTGGACTGGGAGCGTGTCGGGGAGCTTCTTCACCCAATCAACCAGCGTGCCGGGACCGAAGTCGTTCCAAGTTGGATTCTCCTCGGAAAAGGAGAGCGAAATCGGATCGGAATTGATCGAACTGACGCTCCACGCTACTCGGTCTCGCAGTGGCGGGTTGCTCGCTTCTGGCCACAATGCTGGGTAGGCATTTCGTTGACCGGTCATTCTCAATAACTTGTCGACTTCATCACTGTCCCTAAGTCCACTGTGCACCACCAACGGAATCGACGGTTCGGCCATAAAAATGCAGAAGTTCATTGCCAGATGAATCGGCACTGGGAACATGCGGCCATCCAGATTAACTCGAGCCAGGCCACCCGGCACTCGGGCCGTCACTCGAGTCAAATCGATCTCCATGGTTCCATCCACTTGTCGGTCTTCGACGGCACCATTGAGATCGAACATCAGCTGATCTGAGGCGAACAGGCCATCCGTCCAGGTCAACTTGAATGCAGCCGCCTTTTCCAATCGCAGAAGTGTCGACTGTCCCCGCACGATGCAGGCCGAAAGCCTAATCGCCGGACGCGACTGGTCCATTGGCACATCATCCTCGCCGGGCACTCGCACCGGGCGAATGTCGCCGTTGGCGAGCAGAAACGCGCTGACATTGTAGTGCCAGACGATGCCGTTCTCATCTCTATTTTCAACGGTCAGCGTCGATCTGGCCACATCCAGGCTCTTGCCGCCCCGCAAAGCGAAAATGGCCCATCCATTCGCGGGCTCCAGAGTGGGCAACGTCATTCTTACGGGGATGTCCTGCCAAGACACGTGCGCCCCGGAGAGTTCAAGCATGTGCTTTGTCCCGAGTGCGTTGTCCAGTTGGGGACGAAACAACACGGCGGGGGCGTAACCGTCCACTGCTGCGATGACCAAGTCTCGCTTGTTCGCTATGCGTGCCGGCTGTTGAACTCGGGGTCCATCGTACCTCAATTCAATCCGCGAGACGGTCGGATTCTCGTTGGCTAGACGAATCGCCGTAGCGAGGTCCGTGCGCCATAAGTCCAGTTCCTCGTCTAGCGGAGGCTCGTCGGATACCACAATAACTCTCTCGACGTCATCAACACTACCGCTCAACTCGTCGGCTCCCCGACCTGCGGGGATCTCGCCACCCGCATTGTCCGCAGCGTCTGACCGGTTGGTGGAGTCGGCCGGTAGAGTCGCTGAATCGACCGCACCGGGCTGTACCCGTTCCGTGTTTTCGGCATTTGTGTCGCCCACGGACGTGTCTTCGCCGCGACCGTCGCCAGAATTGTCATTGGAACCGTCCGTATCGACCGCACGCTCCGATGACATCGGATCATTTGAATCTTCATCGGTGGATGGAACCTCCTCACCGTCGTCACCTGTCGTCGTCTTCTCGACGTCCGTCTCCCCGTCCCCACGGGTATTGTCCACATCGACTGAGACGTCGTCGCGGTCCCTATTTGGACTCGTGTCGATCGGACTCAACGCCGGCCGATAGTCGGGAAGCTGCCAGGACACCAAATCGGCAGATCTTGTCAAATAGATTCCACTCACCACAAGCAACAGGATCGTTAATGGGACGGCCCAGGCGACGTGAGCGTGCCAGAACATTCGGTCGGTCGCTGGGCGTTCGACCCAGATCCGCGTTTTTCGCCCGCCTAGCGGTATCGACAATTCCGTCGATAAAAGGATTAGCTGTGCAGTGAATTCGCGAGGTGTCTGAAACCGGCGATCCGGGTCTTTGGCCATCAACTTATGTACCAATACGGTGACGGCCGGGTCCAAGTCGGGTCGCAGATCGGCCGGATCCGGAGCGGCATCGCCAGTATGGCTCAGCAATTTCTGTAACGCATTCTCACGAGGGAACGGAGGAGCCGCCGTCAACAGAAAGTACATGGTGCAACCGAGCGAATAAAGGTCGCTGCGCACATCCGCACTTCGTGCATTTTTGGCCTGTTCGGGTGAAATATAGTCGAAGGTACCCAGAATCACTTCGGTGGCCGTGATCTCGTCCGCTGAGACGCCCGTCTGTTGCAGCTTGGCCAAACCCATATCGACCAGCTTCACGTTCCCATTGGGCTGCACGACGATGTTGGACGGCTTGATGTCGCGGTGCACGACGCCACGTTCCCAGGCATGGTCTAACGCCTCGGACACTTGGACAGCGTAAAGAAGAACGTCTGCTATCGGCAGCGGCCCGGCGCGAAGAACACGCTCCCGCAGATTCTCGCCTTCGATGTACTCGAAGACAATGTAGTTCCAGTCTTCGGTCTCACCAACATCGTACACACGAGCGATGTTATCGTGGTCCAAGCGGGCGGCGTTTTGCGCTTCCGTCTTAAACCGCCTGAGCGCCTCTTCCGAATTAGCAACCCCCGAGATGACTTTGACAGCGACAGTACGGCCCAAATCCAGGTCAGTACTGCGATAGACACTTCCCATGCCACCACCACCGACCAGTTCTTCAAGACGGTAGTGGTCCAATTCAACCCCGACCAGTTCCCGGCCAGGGAGCCGTTTCGCATCGAGGCCGGGGCGGCGCGAGATTCCTGGTGTGCGGCTGCGAATTACCGTTGGAGCTTCCGCGGATGGGTCGCCCAAACTCTCGTTACCGGTAGAGTCGTCCGTCTTCGCATCGGCGTCAGGACGAACGGTGTCGTCATCCATCGCTGCGACCAGCCCAACAAGAGGAAAAGAAAAGGGACCCGAAAAGCACGACTGAGACAACGTCCTATCATAATCAAATCACGAAAAATCGGCAAATCTCGCGAGCTCACGCTTCCGGCCCGTCATGGCCATTGGCTGCCAAAACGGCGGGCAGTCCGTCTACGAAAAAAGGCTGACAATTTGTCAGCCTTGTTTCGAAAGGCAGGGGAAAGGGTGTCAAGGACCGGGAACCCTTGACTACCCATGGCTGACTCTTTCAACCACCCTTACCAAAATATTTTTTCCACATCGGGGGTCCGTCCGAAATGGCAAGTCCGTAAGACGGCGAAGCGGTGCCGGAATGGTCTAGACCAATTCCTTTTTGGCACCGATCAAGGTTCGAAGTCGTTCGGCCAAAAGTCGGGCATCGAACGGCTTCTTAAACGTCTCATTAATGCTCGAACGATCAAAGCTCATGGTGCTTCCATCGTCGGGGAGCAAAGCGATCAGGATCGTGTCACCGAAGTCGGTGTTTTTACGAAGGTTCTGGCATATTTGCAGAGCTTCGACTTGCCCAATCGAGAAGTCGGTAATAATACAGTCAGGGTGGAAACTTTCCGCTTGAATACCGGCTTCAAATCCGCTCGCGGCCACAGCAACCTTGAACGACTTTTCGACTGGCAATTCACGCTTCAAGTTTTCGATCAAGACTTGGTCCTGAGCCACGATCAAGATTTTGGCCATCGCCTCGTCTTCTAGATCCCCAAGGGGCATACCATGCTCCTTAAGGAACTTGATCAAGTACTCACGCGGGATACGCCGATCCTGGGATCCAGGAATTCTGTATCCCTTTAGGCGACCCGAGTCGAACCACTTGCTGACCGTGCGCGGGGCCACTTTACAGATCTTTGCGACCTGTCCAGTTGTGAAGACCTTCATCGCAGGTTCTCCATTCGTCACTCGTTGACTCGTCGTAGCTTTGTCATGTCCGGCGGGAACCTGACAAAGGAAATCAGCCCCCTGCTTTGCATTGTTCAGCGTCTGTCGGTCCTTCGCTTCGGCTGTGGGTGACCAAACAATACTTAACAGCTGGGTTGGGGCTTCCGGTAATAGCTTCTACGTGGCTTTGGCTCAGTTCCCTCTGATCCGCGCCTCACTGACAATATCGGCAATAGAGGCAACAACTAATTGGCGAAAATCCGTAAAATGGATAAGTTTCAGAACAATCGTTCTAAAACACTTCGCCCGCTTGTTACCACCATTCGGCATAGTAGCGTTCGCAGCGGGGTGAAAGCCGCTTCGGTGCGGGGCCGCGACCGAAACAACCATTGAAGACAATCAAACTGTCCTCGACAGGCCCCCCTGCGAGTAGTTGGGAGTCGACCCTTACAACGCTATCCGAGCGTGGTAAAAGTATTCGCCCTTCCGAATGTTAGTTTCGATTCGAATGGGGGGATTACTTTAGAAACTTTCCGATTCCGTGGTCATGAACCAGAAATAAGATGAAATCGCAGCGTGCTGAGTCAACATCCTGGCAGGTCGGGTACGCTGGGGCGCAAATCAGACCCCAAGCAGGGCCCGGGATCTACTCACGTTGAATACGATGCCAGTAGAGGAATGGTTGGTAGGGTTCGGGAAAAATGACCAATCGTTGCTACCCACACAATCATCAATCCTCGTCGGCAGGATTCCCCATGCGAATGTGTGGCACTTGGCTCTACCAGGTGATTTGAACCGTCTACGACTCGAAGAGATGGCAATAGCTCTCGTAACGACGGGGATCCATCCATCCGTCCGCGACCGCGTCCTTAACAGCGCACGAGTCTTCATGACGATGTGTGCAATCAGGATATCGACAATGGCTCACGTAGGGCCGCACGTCCGGCATAAACTGCGCGAGTTCGGCCGGCGCCACGTCCCACAGTTGAAATTGTCGAATTCCGGGCGTATCCACGACGTAGCCACCTCGAGCCAAGGGAATCAATTGCGCGGCCGTTGTAGTATGTCGTCCCTTTTGATTCTCGGAACTTACCGTACGAACTCGCAACTCAAGACCCGGCTCGATCAAATTGAGAAGGGTCGATTTGCCTACGCCACTTTGGCCCGCCACGGCACTCTGCTTGCCAAACACGACCTCTTGCAGTTCCTCGATCCCCTTTCCGTTCTCGGCGGACACGAGCAAGACACGGTAACCAATTTGAGCGTACGTGCCGACGATGGGCTGTAGAGCTGCCGGATCGACGAGATCGACCTTGTTGATGCAAATCACCGGCTGGATTCCGCATTTTTCGGCAGTGATCAGGAAGCGGTCAATCAGGTTAGGCTTCAGCACGGGCTCCGCGGCGCTACTAACAATCAGCAATTGGTCGACGTTGGCGACAATCACATGCCGACGCTGGCGACTGGTTCTGCTAATCACACCCGTTCGCGGCTCGATGCGTTCAATCCATGCCTGGTCACCCGTCCCCGGTCGAATAAGAACACGGTCACCAGCAGCCACTACGTGGCGTTGCTCTGTGGCCAGCGACTTGAGCAAACGACGAATGGCACAGCGGTAGAGCTTCCCATCCTCGCCAGCCACATGGCTATCGCGACCATGGACACTCAACACCCGTCCCTTCAGACAGAGACTCTCGTCAATTGACAGCTGAACGGCAAACCCCGTTTCATCTCCTTCGACCACTTCGCCAATAATGGTACGTTTACGGGTAAACTCACCTTTGCCGCTGACTCGCTGCGTTTGGTCTAGGTCCTCGACCTCCTCGTCGCCCTGATAGACCTTTGTGAGGTCCTTATCGCGAGTCCGAGTCTCATACTTCTTGCGAAACTCGGTGCGGATCTTGCGACCTTTTTGTTTCTTCTTGGCCATGCAGGCGATTCTACTACCTAGGGTAGAGTCAGGCTTCGTAACCCGAAGCGCAACGGAGGGAATGTGATTTGGCGGCATCCCTCACTGACGCACCGGGTTAACATGACGATTGCCACTAGGCCTCCTTATCCAACGAGTCGGCATTGTCGGTGGCCGGCGAGTCGGAGGATCGTTCGGTGGTCGTCTCTTGTGGCACTGACGGCTCCATCGAGGCGGTTTGCGATGCCGGCTTGCCATTGACCGGAGCATGCACCGAGGGACCGATCAACGCCGTGATCTGCCGCTCATCCAACTCCTCATGTTCGAGCAACGCCTCAGTGATCTTCTCCAATTTCCCGCGGTGTTCCGTCAGTAATTCGACAGCATTGACCGACGCATCGTGGAGAAATTTCGCCACTTCTTCATCGATGATCTTCATCGTGTGTTCACTGAATTGACGTTGTTGATGAATCTCACGCCCCAAGAAAGGATCGCTTTCGGACACCTTGTAGCTGACCGGCCCTAAACGTTCGCTCATTCCCCAATGGGTCACCATATGTCGCGCGATATTGGTGGCCTGCTCCAAGTCGTTTTCCGCGCCAACGGATGTCTCATCGTAAATAATCCGTTCGGCAGCTCATCCACCCAAGGCGAACACCAACTGGTCTCGCAGGTCACTTTCGGACAAATTGAGTCGGTCCTCAGAGGGAAGTGATTGAGTGACGCCTAGCGAGCGGCCGCGGGGAATAATGGTCACCTTGTGGACCCGATGCGCTCCGGGCAACACCCAGGCCGATAGCGTGTGTCCCGCCTCGTGGTAGGCCGTCTTGCGTTTTTCGTCGTCGCTCAACACCTCTTCGCGTCTGGCACCCATCAGCACCTTGTCACGAGCGAAGTCGAAATCGCTCATCTCAACGGATTTTTTGTCATGACGGGCTGCCCACAACGCCGCCTCGTTAACGACGTTGCGGATATCGGCTCCGGTCATTCCCATGGTGCTACTGGCGAGCACATCGAGGTCGACATTATCAGCAAGAGGAACTTCGCGAACGTGGACCTTAAAAATCGCACATCGCCCTTTTTGCGTCGGTCGTCCCACGGTCACGTGCCGGTCAAATCGGCCCGGCCGCAACAGAGCCGGGTCCAATACATCGGGACGATTCGTGGCGGCAACGACGATCACCGAATCTGATGGTGTGAAGCCGTCCATTTCGCTGAGTATTTGATTGAGGGTCTGTTCTCGCTCGTCGTGGCCACCGCCCAGGCCAGCGCCACGCTGTCGCCCCACTGCATCGATCTCATCGATGAAGATGATCGCCGGGGCGTTTTCAATGGCCGTTTTGAACAAATCCCGAACGCGACTGGCACCCACGCCGACGAACATCTGAATAAACTCGCTGCCGTTCACGGAATAGAACGGCACTCCCGCCTCACCGGCGACAGCCCTTGCCAATAACGTTTTACCAGTGCCAGGCGGTCCATTCAGCAAAACTCCCTTGGGAACGCGGCCACCGAGTTTACGGAACTTGTTGGGGTACTTTAGGTACTCAACGATCTCCGTCAGGTCTTCCTTAATGGCTTCCAATCCAGCGACTTCGTCAAAGGTGATTCCCTGCTCTTGGGCCTCGTAACGCTTCGCCGGGCTGCGGCTGAACCCTGATAAGAAGCCACCACCCATCATCTGATCGCGCGATCGGCGGTAGTTCATCCACATGAAGAACAGGAACACCACGGGCAGAGCGAACAGCATAGTCAACAACAGCGTGTCGCCGAAATTACGGCGGTCGAAAGTGACTTGAACTTCGTCACCGATCACAGCATAAAGCTGTTTTGTCGCTTCTTCACTGACCGGTCGAGTGGTGGTGAACTTGAGGTGGTACTGAAGGCGTTTGCCTGTACGTGGGTCTTTCTGGGGCTTTCCAACGCCCGTGTCGTCGATCTTCTCTCTCGCCTCGGGGCGTTTTTTGAAGACGCCCTTGATTTCATTAATTCCGATGTCCAATTTTGCCACGTTGTTTTTTCGCAGCTCGTCGAGCAGAAACGACCATGGAACACCTCGGGAGACTTTTCCGCTGTTACTCCAGACACTCAGCAGCACAATCGCCGCAAGGACGATCAGCAGCAACCAGAGCTGATTGCTGGGACGCCTGGGAGCTTTCTTTTCGGCGCCGTCTGACTTCGCGTCCTTGTCATGCCTCTCCATGTCGACCTTTCCATAGTAGTATCGAGACACCAGGGTCTGGCGTCGTCCTTCCTTCGAGTAAGGCCGTCCATGGTAACGGTTTCCGGCCAGTCCGTACATGCTAGCAAGCCTGGCTAGCCGTCCTCAAACATTTCGCGCAACTCGGCCGTTACCCATTCTACCAGCGTCTGTTCGGTCTCGTTGTCCAGACCTTGCGGCAACGCTCGACGGACTTTGTCGGCCCGCTTCGCCGGTTTCAGGTCGCGCCACGAAGAAATCGTCGACAGCGAGAACACGTCTTGAATCTGCAGCTTTCCGCCGTTTTCGAAACTCATGGCGGCGTCGGCAAAGACCTGTGTCACGGACATGCGACGGATTTGCGCACATTCGTGCGGTGGGAAGCCGACCGACAACAATTTACTCGTCCAACTCCAATCGGCTGCGGGCGAGTCGAGGAAATCGGGCTGTGGAGCCAGGGTTTCCACCGGTTCCTCTCGCGTCACGACCTGCCTGGGCGTCTCTACCGAGTCCACCTCATCGCCTCGAATCAACGCCAGTAACTCTTGGCCAAACTTCTCGATCGTGGTGGGTCCGATGCCATGGATGCCATCGAGCTGATCAGTTTGTTGTGGCCGCTTTCCCGCTAAGTCCTCTAGCGCTGCATTGTGAAGTATCCGGTACTCGGGGACACCTAGCTTGACGGCCGTCGTCGAACGCCAATCCCGCAAGCGAGCCATCGTCTCGGCGTCCGGTTGATGGATGGGAGGTTCATGTCGAGAATTCGTCTTTCCACCGGTCCGTATGGCGCTTACCAGTTCATCGGGCCAGTCCTGGCTGAGTTGGATGCCAGCCGCCCCTCGCATCACGTCGATACCCGCCGCTGTCAACAGTAGCGTCGGGCGATGTCGGTCCACTTCACGCTGCTCCAACCACCCTTCGCCCAGCGACATGTCCAACAACTCGGCGACCTGATTTTGCCGCAAATGCCCAAGCAGACCAAATGTGCTGAGACGGTCGAGACCAAATTTGACCATTTTAACCGATCGAGAGCCCGCTAACATTTGCACGATCACCAGTTTCCCGAATCGTTCTTTGCTGCGAGCCACCCCGCTCAACGTGATCCGCACAGCGCGAACAAATCCCTCGTCGTCTTGCACAATGGCATTTCGCGCACGAAAAGTCCCGGGAACCAATGGCGTGCACACGTCACAATTCCCGCAGCGATGACTATCGTTGTCGCCGAAATAACGCAATATAAATTCCTGACGGCAATTGCGGGTGTGAGCGAAGCGGATCACTCGATCAAGCTTTTCCACTTCGGCCTTCTTACGCCGCTCTAACTCAGCAAAATCAATCGTCCACGAAGCGAATGACCGTTCCCTGTCATTGACATGGATGGCTCGACCGCGAAACGGAGGCGCGTAGTCGAAACAATCCAACCGGCAGAGTTCACGCAGCGCGCGAACCACGGCCTCTCGGCCCATCTTCAACGAGGAAGCAAACGAATCGAGCGAAAAACTGACACGTTCGTTCCGACGATCGCCCACTAATCGTTCGGCCGACCGCAGCACCTTTAGCTGGTTTTTCGAGTCGCGCGGAATTAGGTCGACTAGCGTGGGCAAATCGCTCTCAATCCATATCGAAGCTCGGTTCTGATGCGTGTCGAGCCGCTTGATGGCCCCAGATTTCTCGAGAATTTTCTCGCTAGCCGATATCCCGTCACCGCCAATCGCACTCTTCAATTGCTCGCGCAGTTCCTCTTGAGTGATCTCGATCGGATCGCAATCAAACGACCGTAAGTAGTTGTAAACCGCGGCGACCGTCGCTTTAGGTGGGTAGGAGTTTTCGATGAAGAACTCCTGAATAAAACGGTCTGCGTAGCTGAATAGCAACAAACAACGAGCCGGCATTCCGTCGCGTCCGGCGCGTCCCGCCTCCTGATAATAAGCCTCAAGGCTGCCAGGCATGTTGTAATGGACCACCAACCGCAAGTCGGGTTTATCAACACCCATCCCAAAGGCGTTGGTGGCGATCATCACATCGAAACCGTCCGCCATGAATCGATCTTGAATGTTGCGCCGATCATCATTGGGCAAACCACCGTGGTAGACACCAACACGAAGATTGGTGTACTCCCGCAACATTTCGGCCACTTCATCACACGCCTTTCGCGTCGCCGCATAGACCAAGGTACCACCGCCAGCCTCCGAGATCGCACGCAACAGGATGGCCGATTTTTCTCGTTGCCCCTGGGCAGCGCGAACCTCAAATCGCAAATTCTCCCTGGCGAAACCGCTGATGAAGACTTGGGGGTCGTCCAGTGCCAACAACCGCACTATGTCCCGTTGTACGAGAGGAGTCGCCGTCGCCGTGAGCGCAATGGTCGGCGGATTGCCGATCTGCTCGCGGAGGTCGCCCAATCGAGCGTAATCTGGACGAAAATCGTGCCCCCATTCGCTGATGCAGTGCGCCTCGTCGATCGCCAGCAAGTGGATGTTTGAGTGACCAATTGTCTCGCGAAAAGCCTCACTTCGCATTCGCTCGGGCGCGACGTAAACCAGATGAAAGTCGCCAGCCGCCATTCGCCGCAACCGGTCTTGTTGGTCGGCTAAACCCAACGAACTGTTGATATATGTCGCCGAAATGTCCCTCGCGGTCAGCCCGTCTACCTGGTCTTTCATCAGGGCGATCAGCGGTGAGACCACCAGGGTGAGACCATCTCGAGCAACAGCCGGAAGCTGGTAGCAGAGGCTCTTGCCGCCGCCCGTCGGCATGATACACAGGCAATCGCGGCGTTCCATCACGGCGCCAATCACCTCGGTCTGCCCAGGACGAAACTGCTCCAAACCAAAACGTGGCAGGTATTGGGCGATGTCAAAGGTATCAACCGAAGCGGTCATCAGCAACACATAGAATTATCGTACAATCCGTGAAGACTCAATCGAATTATACGGCGAGGCCGCCGCTGGTCCAACAACCGGTGCCGCGGGCATTCGTCGCAACCAACGTGATCGAAAACTCCAATGCAAGACTCTGGTGCCAACAAAGGCTCTATTCAGCCCGTCGATGACGCTACTCACCGAAAAACGTCGCCGAGGCGTGGCGCGGTGGGGGTCATTGTCAACGAGGGTCGTTTACTTGCCATTCGACGCTCCGACTCGGTTCGAGCACCGAGGGCGATCTGTTTTCCCGGTGGGGAAATCGAAGCGGGGGAAGGGAGCCAACAAACGGTGATCCGCGAATTGGCGGAAGAGATGGGATTGCGAGTGACACCGACTCATGAACTATGGACGTGCACGACGCGGTCTAACGTGCACCTCACTTGGTGGCAGTGTACCGCGGAGTGCCTCGCTTCGATCACTCCGAATTCCGACGAAGTGAGCGCGTATTTCTGGGTCACCCCGCAAGAGCTGCTGGATTTCTCAGACTTATTGACGAGCAATCGTGAGTTTCTTGCCGCGTGGTCGCTGGGAGACGTTCCGCTAGTGGGAATCGTGTCACCGCATAATGAAGGCTAGCGACTCTGGTCGTCGCTGCCCTTGAAATCCGCGGGATCATAGGGGTCGCTGGCCGCTGTGGGCATCGGGTCGGACTTCGGGTCGGACTTCGGGTCGGACTTCGTTTCCAGCGGCTTTTTGCCCGGATCGGTCCTCTCGTCGTCCGTCGCTTCATCGTCCACCAATCTGGCAAGCGAGGCAGCGGGACGGCCAATTCCCGTATCCGCTTGCCATTGTGCAATCCAATCACGCAGGTTGCGAGCCGCAGCACCGCTCTCTTTCACCGGATTCGAGCCCTTGCCATGTTCGGAGACGGCCATCTGCAAGAAAAGTGTCGGTGATTCAGGGGATTCGGCAAGTAGGACGCCCAGCAAGGACAGGTTTCGCTCCGCCAAACGCCGCGAAGTGCTCTGCCCATTGGGAGGCCTCTGGACCAACAGACCGTTTCCGCTCTTCCCGTGACACCCACCAGCAGAGCATCGGTTGAGCAGAATCGGCAACACGTTCTTGCTGAACGCCACGCGGGTTTGCAAAGAGACAATGTCTGAATCCACAGCGCGGGCGGATGCCACAGCCGTCCTAGCCGGGTCGTCAGGTTTCGACACCGTCTTGAGCGGGTTGAGCGGGTTGTTTGCTCGACGAATCTGCGCCTGAAGACTGGAGTGAATGCGACGATCGAGAGATTCGAGTCGGTCGTCGGTCAATCGCAAATGTCGTAAGAGGGGAAGCAGCTCGGTCGCCTCGCGATAGAGGCCTTGGCGCAGGCACCACTCGCACAGCTCAACATGCGCCGCGAGATCCCGCCCGGAAAGGGCATTCAGCTGCAGACGGTAAGCTTCGTTCAGCGATGCGGCCACCACGCGTATTCGGTCGATCGGTATCCGCACGACGCCGCCATTCTCGGTTGTGATCACGATGTTGGAACCATCACGACGAGGATCGCCGCGGAGGATCCGACCGTTTTGCAAGACCACATAGGGCATGCGCTGCTTGGGTGGTGCGGAGGGAGCCGCTGGGGTGTGCACCGCCAGTGGCAAAGTAACCAACAACAGCCAAACGAGATAGCTTCTCGGGGGAAGAGAGCGCCGTCCACGATTGAAGGGAGATTTCATGATGTAACCTATTCGCTTCCAGATCGATCCGGCAGACAGACGTGGGACATTACGGACCCCGGTTAATGGGGTCAAGGTGGATAATCGAGCCGTGGACAGAATGGGGCCCGATGAATGCCGAGATCATCGATACAGCGGGTCGAATCAGGCTGAGAATGCGGGTCGTAAGGGCGGGAAAACGTTGATCTTCGCCATATTGCCGTTCCCGCGCTTCCGTGGATTTGGACCGTCATTATACTGATGCCATGGACGGGAACCATTTGCTCCGCCGTGAACAGACCTTCCAAGGGCACGTTCAGGGCGTCGGGTTCCGCTACACGACGATGCGAATTTCAGGTCGATATGCGGTCACAGGTTACGTTCAGAACATGACCGATGGCAGCGTCAGTCTGGTGGCAGAAGGCGAAGAAAGTTCCGTCAATGGCTTCCTGAGGGAAGTGGCCGATCGTCTGGCCGCCTATATTCGTGACATCGAGGACAAAGCGACGGACTTTCAAGGTGAATTTGACGACTTTTGTATCCGTCATTAGAACACGCCGCTAACTGAAATCACGGCCGCAGCAGCGTTTTTTTCGGCTGCAGTCGAACCATATCGTCGGCGGCCGCGTAACGGGCGCTAAGGACCGCGACCGCGGTCGTGAACGCAATTCCTTGTCTTGATGAGATCCCTGCGGAGTTTGGTGAGTCAATGATACAAGAGTGGATAAGCAATTGGCTGACGCCGATCTGGATCCTCAGCCTAGGCTGCCTATTTGGTCAATTAATCCTGTTAGCCTTGTGGGGAGTGACCAAATTGGTCTCGATCCCGCTCGGCAGTGGCGAAGATTCCAAGTTGGAGCGACTGGTACGTGAAGTGCCCTTGGCGATCAATGAGGGCGTGCTCAAGCCGATTTGGGTTGGCATGACCGTCGCGTCGTTGTTTGCACTTTGCGGTTGGTTGCTCGTTGAAAAACCGAATGATCTTCTGCATTCACTCGGCCGAATTGGTCGAGTCGGTATCACGGAAAAGAGCTTTAAGATCCCCCCGACTCCCCGTGACAAGTTCGGGGAAGTTAGCTTGGGTGCCGAGACGCTCATCGACTTCGAATTCTGGGGAGATGAACTCAAGACGATCGTGTTCGACGCACAGGAGCAGTTGGTTGTCACGAACCAATCGTCCGACGACGTGTCGGCAGCCGATTCGGAAATCACTGTCTTGGCCGGCCAATCCTACAGTTGGCGACGGGGCAACAATTCGTTCATGACGTTTGACGACGGTTTCATTGAAGAGCTCTACGTTACGAATCCTGGCGACGATGAAGCCACCTTGTTCATGACCGTCACAACGGCACCGCGATTTTCCCAGGTTTACGCGATCCCGCTCACAGCGTTCCTGTTGATCGCTGCAGTGCTGTTGTATATGGGACAGAGAACTCTGGCCCCGCGCCTTTCCGGCATTGCGTTATCTACCTACAAATCGGAAGTCGCACAGCCACTGTTTTTCATCCTCTCCGCGTTGGGCTCGGCGCTCATCATCCTGTTCATATTCTTGCCATACAACACGTTTGGCGACGATATAAAGATGATGAAGGATACAGGTTTTTCTCTGATCCTTATCTTCTGCCTGGTTCAACTAATGTGGGCTGCCGGAAACTGCATCTCGGACGAAATCGACGGACGGACGGCCCTAACGGTCCTGTCCAAACCGATCGGCCGCCGCTCGTTTCTCGTGGGGAAATTCCTGGGAATTTCATGGGTTGTCTTCTTACTGTTTGCCATCCTCTCCGTGACTTTCATTTTCTGTGTCGCCTACAAGCCCATCTACGACGCCCGCGAATTGTCAACAACGATCGACGACTTTCAACCTTGTTTCTACGAAATCCAAATGTCGTTTCCAGGGTTGGTGCTCGTGCTGCTTGAAGTCATCTTGCTAACGGCTGTCAGCGTCGCTGTCTCGACGCGACTCAGCCTGCTCGCCAACTTCACTGTCTGCTCGTCCATTTATGTCTTGGGGCATCTCACGCCAACGCTGGTCCAGTCGTCGTTGAACCAGTTTCCGATCGTTCGCTTCTTTGCGACACTGATCGCAACGATCGTCCCCAATCTCGAGGCGTTTAATATCACCGCGGCAATCGCAGCGGATGCACACGTGCCACCGGTCTACTTGGCATATGCCTTTATCTACTGTGCGATCTACAGTATCATCGCGATGTTGTTGGCGTTCTTATTGTTCGAAGACCGCGACTTGGCGTAAGAACCGTCGTCCGTCTCCTGCAAGCGAGTGAGCCGTGGAGAGTTATGGCCGTTCGATAGGTTGATCGGCCAGCCCAGTCGCTTTCGGCGAATGTGACCTACTATTGGTCTTTGCGCATGATCGCGACGAGGGCCTTTTCGGCCGCCTCGCGGACATCCGCGTCTGGATCCTTCCGCATCTCTAAGAGCGGGGCTTTTGCGGAACTCGCTGGTGGTCCAATCAACTCGAGTGTCTTGATGGCGAACACACGAGTCTCGACGCGGGGTTCATCAAGAATCGCGATGATCGGCTCAATCGCCTCGGCAGCGACGGCCATTTCGGCAAGGTAGCGGGCGGCATCCCACGGTGCGCCGTAGCCCTTTAGTTCGCGAAGCAGTACGTTCGCGGCACCTTTTGAATCCCCTGCAATTCTCCACCAGGCCCATGCCGCGTCGGCCTGAGATGAACCGCCCTCGTCGTTGGCAATCGCTTTGATCTTGTCCAAAGAACGAGCCGCTTTGGGGCCCAATTTCCCCAATGCGATCAGTGCTTCCTGTCGAACAGGCGCCAGTGGGTCGCGCAGCGCGGCGTCCAGACCGTTCAATACTCCGTCGGATGAAATGCCGATGTTACCAAGTGCCATGGCGGCGTTTCGCCGCACGGAGGTAACTCCATTTTCCATGAGGTCAAGCAGTTTGGGGATGCTCGGCTCAGACTCTTTACCGATCGCTCCCAGCACACGACATGTCCAATACTGACGATGGAAATCCTCGTCGTCCAGTCGCCGAATCAGTAGCGGAACGGCGGGTGCCGCCTTGGCCCCTATTTCCTGCAAAACAAACAACACGGGGCCGACGGCGATCTCGTCGTCCGCCAGCAGCACGATTAAACGCTGGAGGGCGGGCTCGGACGCCGGGCCAATCTTCGCCAGGGCAGCACAGGCGGAACGATACATGATTTCGTCCACGGCCGGTTCTAACTTTCGAATCAAGTCGGGGATGACACTCGGCCCGACCGCCGCAATAGCCTCTCCGGCGGCAACCCAAACAGGACTCTTCTCGCCCGGTGCCGCGTCGGCCATCAGCGGAAGTAATTCGTCGATCGCCTTAGCGGCCGCAGCGGGATGGTCCGCATAGAGCTTTAAAACACGATGTCGCACACGAGGATCTTTGTCCTTCAATGCCTGCTCAAGGCCGTTCCATTGCGCTTCGCTTATTTCGGCAAGTTCGGCTATCGCATGCACTGCTCGAAGTCGCCTCGCCACCAGGGGCGAGACCAAGTCGCGTTCTGGACTGCCGATCGTCGTCCCTGTCTTGTCTGCCGCCGGTTGTGCGATCAACGCGGACTGCGTCAGCAAGCTGGCGACGACGATCACCGTACAAATACCGCTTCGTTTGGTCGACATGTCGTTATACCTGTTCGTACGGTCGTGCTTGTGGCCGCTAATATCCATCATCTCATCCCGCCGCAAGCATGTCGAGAAATGTCTTCAGCAATGGCGCGTTGTCGTGCCATGTACGAGCCGTAACGATGTTACCGTCGACAACAGTCTCGCGGTCAACATAGGTTGCCCCCCCCTGCTCTGCATCCATGGCACACTTGGCGACTGTCGTGACCTGGCGACCCTGAACGATATCGGCAGCCGTTAGGATCTCGATGCCGTGACAGACACTGGCGATCGGTTTACCCGCTTCGGCGATCTCTCTTGTAACCCGCAGTAGCTCTTGGTCGTAACGCAGGTATTCTGGCGCTCGGCCACCGGAAACAAACATCCCAACGTAATCATCTCCCACGGCGTCGGCGAACGCGACAGAAGCTCTGATGAAGTAACCCGGTCGTTCCTGAGTGATGTCCCAGGGGATCGAAGAATCAGGCGGAATCTCGTGGAGCACCGTATGATAAAGACGTGCTTCCGGTCCGGCGATATCCACCTGATACCCGGCCTCTTGCAAGCGAAAATACGGGTAGAAAGTGTCTAGTGCTTCGGTGGCATCGCCGAGCGGCATCAGTATGCGAGACATCGGTTTCCTTTGTGTTTCTATTTTCGATAACTAAATCAGTTTTCGGTGACCAATTTCATCGCCGCGCAAGCGATTGAGGGAATTGGCGAATGGAGCCAGACGAGGCCAAGTGCTAGTTTTCATACACGATCTCATAGCGACGCACCATCTTTTCTAGCGAGAATTCCATTTCGACCCGCTGCCTGTTGGCGTCCAAGAGATTGCCTAACTCGGCCGTTGTCTCGCCCAACCAGGCCGTCAGTCCGTCGTGAAATTGCTCGGTACCGTCCGTTGAAAAGGTCATCTGCGGCGACGATGGCCCCAATAACTCCAAGACGCCATGGGCGCGAGTCGCCAGAATCGGGCACCGCAACGCCATCGCTTCCAACACCACGTTAGGCATTCCCTCCCACCGCGACGGCAAGAGCAACAATTGTGATGTTCTGAGGATCGCGGCAATGTCGTTACGCCAGCCCAAGAAATGCACATGATCCGCAACGCCAAGTCGGGCAACTTGAGCTCGGTAGGGTTCCACCTCGCCTCGACCGCAAAATGCAAAGTGAACCGTGTTCTTCGCCCGCAGTACGTCCGGAATCTGGTCGATCAGCCAGTCCGTACCTTTTTGCGGATCGAGCCGCCCAATCACGGCGACCAGGTCGGCACCGGGGGGCATTCCTAGTTCTTCCAACTCGATCGGCGTGGCCGAATCCAACTGACCGACGTCGACGCCATTGGGAATCGTTATCAACTGCCCCGTGGAAAACCCACCCTTTAGTAAGTGGTCGGCGACGGCGTTGCTGACGCAAACCACTCTTTGCGAACGGCGCAGTATCAGACGTTCAACAAACATGCGTGTATTTCTTGGATCGGCCACACGAACACCGGAAAAGTGAGGCACTCCGCGAGGAACGGCCAGAGCCGTTGCCACGTTGGCGTGGAATAGAAAGGACTGGACCAAGTCGACGGACTGCCTTTGAAATTCTCTTTTCAATTTCCGCCAGGTGCGCCAGGCTGTCCGCTTCCCACCAGCTCCCAAGAATGTGACGGGCACGTCGGCCTGGTGCAAGCGTTCCACCAACGCGTCATCTGGAGATGCCGGAGGCCCGGCGAGAGCCACCACCGTTGGCAGAAACCGGGATCGGTCGATGTGCGTGGCCAAGTCGACCAATCGCTGTTCGGCGCCACCGAAATCCAGTTCGGTGATTACCAGCATTAGGCGACGGGCACTCAAAATGCATCTCCTGTTCGCGTCATACAATCAGCATTGCATCGCCGTAGCTATAGAACCGGAACCGTTCGGACACGGCATACCGGTACGCTTGTTGGATGAGTTCGTGACCCGCAAATGTGCAGACCAATACCATCAGTGTACTCTTGGGAAGGTGGAAGTTGGTGAGCACGGCGTCGGTGACCTGAAAAGAGTAAGGCGGTCGGATGAAGAGACTGGTTTGCCCGTGCCATGCTGCAAGGCCTCCGTCACGATCGGCCGCAGCGATAGCGGCCGACTCCAGGACACGGACGCTGGTTGTGCCCACCGCAACCAATCGCCCACCGTTGCGTCGGTGTTCGTTGATCGCACCAGCAACGGGATCGGTCAATTCGCCCCACTCCGAGTGCATGTTGTGGTCCTGCAGCCGCTGAACTTGAATCGGTCGAAACGTCCCTTCACCGACGTGCAGGGTCACGTGGTGACGTTGCACACCGATGTCAGCCAACGATTCCAAGAGCGACTCGGTAAAATGCAGGCCGGCCGTGGGAGCAGCAACCGCACCGGGTTTTTCCGCGTACACGGTCTGGTAGCGTTCACAATCGTTGGCTTCCATTTCACCACCACGGATGTACGGCGGCAGCGGGACACGACCGATACGATCTAACAATCCCCAAGGTGTGCTTGTCGCTGAGGGCCTGACCAACCACCCCCCGTCGTCAAGCCGCTTAACCAACACCAGCTCGGCGGCCGGTTGCTGCTGCGGGTCAAGCAAGACGACCGATTCCCCCGCTTCAATTCGGCCACGAGTCTTGCCGAGAATTCGCCAGAACCCGTTGCTGTCGAATTCCAGAAACAGCCCAGACCATTTTCCGCCGGTCCGTTTACGGTACCCCACCAAACGAGCGGGCACGACACGTGTATCGTTCAACACCAACATGTCTCGTTGACTGAGCAAGTCTGGCAGATCGCGAATATGCATCGTCTCCCAGGACTGCTTGCGGCGGTCGACGACAAGCAACCTCGCATCCACGCGTTCATTGAGCGGATGTTGAGCAATCTGCTCCTGTGGAAGTCGATAGTCGTAGGGGTCCAATTCGCTCATCAACACTCCGTCTATCCCGGTGTAACATCAGTACTCGAATCGACGGCAACGGGCGACAAGGGCCCGTGCAACACGTGTCCGAAGGCTGTAGAATTGCCACGAGGCACGATTGGTTGCTCCGAAAGACCATCGTCTGCATTCCATGACGGAATGGCAATTACCCAGCAGGCAAGAAGGATAAACAAACAAGATGGCATCCGTACAGACCGAACACGTTCTAGTGGTTCCCACCGAGAAATTCCACGAACTGGGTCATTTCCAGGGGTTCTGCGACGAAACCGAACGTTATTTGGAGGACCTGCTCCAGCCAAATTGGATGAGTTTCCGCCCACGTCCGACGATGGAAGAAGATCCGACCTTTAAACAGTTGATCCCTTACCTGATCATTCAGCATGAACAAGACCAGGAAACACGTCTCTTCTGTTATGTAAGGGGCAGCGGCCAAGGCGAGAGTCGCTTGCACGCTAAATGGAGCATCGGAGTCGGCGGTCACATCTCGCAGGAAGACGCGGATATGCCCAGTGGCGACGCCTACCGCGAGGGGCTCAAACGCGAGTTGAGCGAAGAATTGGTCGTGGATACCGACTACACAGAGGAATGCGTCGGTCTGATCAACGATGACGAGTCCGAAGTGGGCCGTGTTCATCTCGGTGTGGTGCATCGGTTGACGGTGGAGACAGCGGCGGTTCGAGCGAGAGAGGACGAACTTGAGGAATCGGGTTTCCGATCGCTTCAAGAGCTGCATGACAATATCGACCGCATGGAGACTTGGTCCAAAATCTGCCTCGAGACGCTTTACCCGCTTGGTGATGCTTGATCAGCGAGACTTCGCACGGCAATCGAGATAGGCCGAAATCTAGTCACTTTCGGCGAAAGTGACCTACGCAGAATCGATTCAGCCCGATGGTGAACAAGCCAGTCTATATGGACAATCACGCGACGACGCGAGTCGACCCGCGGGTTCTTACGGCGATGTTGCCCTGGTTTACGGAGCACTATGGGAATGCAGGTAGTGTGGCTCACCCGTTTGGCTGGGACGCCTTAGAAGCTGTGGACAACGCCAGGAAATCAGTGGCTCAATCGATCGGTGCACGCGATCGGGAAATCGTTTTCACAAGCGGAGCGACAGAATCGAACAACCTGGCTATCCGTGGTGTATCACAAGCGCCGCGTCGACGTGGAAACCATCTCATTAGTCTCAAAACTGAGCACAAGGCCGTATTGGACCCGCTTAAACGGCTCGCTCGCCAAGGATTTGAGATCACAGTGCTGGACGTTGCCGAGGCAGATCGAGAGGACACGGGCATGGTCGATCTCGACCGGCTACGCGACACAATTGGCGACGAGACGATCTTGGTGTCGGTGATGTTGGCAAACAACGAGATTGGCACACTGCAACCGATCAGAGAGATTGCCGATATCTGCCACAGCAAGGGCGTACCGCTACATTGCGATGCGACGCAAGCCATCGGCAAGATCTCGGTGGATGTGACGCAACTGGATATCGATTACCTGTCGTTTTCGGCTCACAAGATCTATGGACCGAAAGGAATCGGGGGCTTCTACATCCGCCGCCGTCCCACCGGAGCCCGCTTGCTTCCACAGCTTGACGGAGGCGGCCAAGAACACGGCCTCCGCAGCGGTACTCTGAATGTTCCCGGCATTGTCGGGCTGGCCGAAGCGATGCGGTTGTGCGATGAAGTGCGCCTAGAGGAAGAACCCAGAGTCCACGCGATCCGTGACCGGCTTGCCAAATCGCTTCAATCGGCCGTTCGTGACACGTTGTTGAACGGACCTCCATTGGGCGCGGACAACCACCTGTCCAACAACCTGAATCTCACGTTTTGCGGCGTTGATGGAGAAGCCCTCATGATGAGCATGCGCGACCTAGCGGTTTCTAGCGGTAGCGCCTGCACGTCAGCCAATCCCGAACCGAGCCACGTGTTGCGAGCAATTGGCCGAAGTGATGAAGACACTCGAGCCAGCCTGCGGTTCGGAATTGGACGTTTCAACACCGAAGAAGAAGTCGACTTTGCGGTCAGTTTGATCAGCGACACCGTGTCGCGCCTGCGAAAAATGGGAAATCCCTCGTAGCGGTCGTAAGCCAGGCTACTCTACCCGAAACACGGGCGACGAAACGCTGATTTGGCGACATCCCGTGCTGATACATCGGGTTACGATGCCGCGAACGGACGGATTCTGGCGACACGGCCGTCTGGCGGTGCGGCTGTGTTTCCGGCGGGGTCCACTGACCATCTGTTGGAAACGGGCTTCCTTTATCCCGATTCGTGGTATAATTTGACGCAATTCGATATGTGAAAAAGTTCGATAGCAGTTATAGGGTAGGGTGGCGTCGGTAGCCCAACGGCGAAGAACCACCCCAATCATTCAGTTTTTGCTCGAGAGGTCGCAGAAAAATGGCAGCTTTAAACCTTACGGAACGTGCCGCGGAAGAGATCAAGCGCGTCCAGGAACAACAACAGTTTACGGACGACACTTTTCTGCGCGTCAAAATCACCGCCGGTGGTTGCAGTGGATTCAGCTATTCGCTGGGATTCGACCAGGAATTCAGTGCAGATAAAGATGATTCGGACGAGCAACACGGGATCAAGGTGGTCGTCGACAAGAAGAGCTCCCTCTATCTTGATGGCACCACACTCGACTATTACGACGGTCTCGACAAACGTGGTTTTCACTTTGAGAACCCGAACGCGACGAAGACTTGTGGCTGTGGCAGTTCGTTCCAGGCATAACGCCATCAGCGCACATCACAGTTCAGCAGCCCGGCCACTTGGCCGGGCTCTTTTAATGTTGGGATCAGCGTAGACATCCCATACTGGCCTGGTCTGGAACATCTCGATATAACGACCAGTGCTAATATCTTGCGGAAAGGGAGACGAGATTGTCGACGGAAAGAATCCACATCATTGGCGTGGGCGACGACGGCTGGGAAGGTCTCACCGGTCAGGCTCGGCGACTTATTGAGCAGGCCGAATTGATCCTCGGTCCAGCCGACCAGTTGGAACGTCTTGGAAAGACAAAAGCCAGCCAGGTGGATTGCGGCCTCGGTCTGGACGAGCTGATTGGCAAGCTGGATCACGCGCCCGATGTGTCGATCATCGTGTTGACTAGTGGGGACCCGCTCTTCTACGGCACGGCTCGGTTCCTGTGTGATCGTTTCGGCAAAGAACGCATCGCCGTGTTGCCACATGTTAGCAGCATGCAATTGGCATTCGCGCGTGTGAAGGAGAGTTGGGAAGAAGCGTATTTAACGAATCTGGCAAATCAGTCTCTCGATCGAATCATCGAACGAATTCGGACGGCCGAGAAAGCGGGCATCTTCACGACCGAGAAAATCTCGCCGTCGACCGTTGCCAAGACTCTTGTCAGCCGCCGCATCGATTACTTTCACGCCTACGTCTGCGAGAACCTCGGCTCTCCGGACGAAAGAGTGACTCACGCGGATCTGGCGGAATTGGTTGACCAGCGGTTTTCGCCGCTGAACGTGATGATTTTGGTACGAAAACCGGCCGTCCCTGACCGACCGATTTCGGAGGCAGGAAAACGGCTGTTTGGAAATCCAGACGAATGGTTTGTGCAAACCCAACCAAAACGCGGTCTGCTGACCCCGTCCGAGGTTCGATCGATGGCCCTTGCCGAACTCGATTTGGCGCCGGCCAGTGTCGTCTGGGACGTCGGTGCTGGCTCCGGATCGGTGAGCATCGAGGCAGCTCAAATCGCTCATGATGGAAAAGTCTATTCGATCGAAATGGACGTGGAGGATTTCGAGTTACTCCGCATCAACGCCGATCGCTTCGGTGTACAAAACCTGGTACCGGTCTTGGGAAAAGCGCCGGAAGCATGGGAGAGTCTGGAAGCTCCAGACGCAATTTTTGTTGGAGGCACCGGGCGACAGGTGGCAAAAATTGTCGAAATGGCCCTGCCGCGACTGCGGCCCAGGGGTCGGTTGGTTGCCCATGTCTCGAGTCTCGACAATGCACACGACGTCTGGAAAGCCATGAACTCTCTTCCTGGCAACGCTCAGGTCTGGATGCTCAACCTGGCCCGCGGGATCGACCAGTTGGACCACTTGACCTTTGAGCCTCTAACGCCAACATTCTTGCTCCGCTGGCATGATTCGCACGACTAGCCTACGTCCCGATCCATCTCGCAACCAACGCGAGGCGACGCAAGAGAGGAGCAGAACATGTCCCCAGTCGAGGCCTTGGATGTCATCGCCGTCGGCGCTCACCCAGATGATGTCGAAATTGCCTGTGGCGGAACGTTGGCCAAGTTGGTTAGTCAGGGATACCGAGTCGGCATCATCGATCTGACGGACGGCGAACCGACACCGTTGTCGCCTGGACCAGAAGTTCGTCTTGAGGAGGCGCGGGCCGCCGCCGAAGTGTTGGGCGTTCATCGCGTAACCCTCGACTTGCCAAATCGCCGACTGTTTGACAACTTCGAGGCTCGAGTCGCGCTGGCGAAGGAGTTTCGCCGATACCGACCAAAGGTCGTAATCGGTTTCGGAGACAAGACACCAATGGCGTCACCAGATCACTGGCAGGCGATGCTGATCACTGACGCAGCCGTCTTCTATTCACGGTTGACGAAATGGGACGAGTACTTCGACAACCTTCCGGTACACACGATCCCCGTTCATCTCTATTTTCGACTCGCCTTCGAGCCCGCGACCATCGGCGGCTTCGCGAGTCACTTTTCGATCGACATCACCGACACACTCGAGACAAAAATGCGGTCGATCGCCTGCTACCAAACGCAATTCCCGGAATCAAAACGGTACGTCTTCGACCGTGTAAGAGGTGCCGCGGTTTCGGTGGGGACAGCGAGCGGTTTTGGTGCGGGCGAGTCTTTCGTCTGTACCAAAACTCTCGGTGCGACGGATCTTATGGGCCTGTTTTTTGCCAAAGCGTAGGATCGAATACCTGGCGACATGGCCGCTGGGGCTCACGGCAGGTGAGTTGCTGGATTTCTGAAAGTGAATTGCGAATGGTCGAGGGTGCTCTTGATCTGCGGACGCTGCAACGCGAGCAGGTGGGGAGGTACGTTGGAGAATTGTCATTGAAAATTTGACAATAGGCATTTGTCATTGAAGGAGGGTGCGTTAGCTCAAGCGGAACAATTTAGCCGGCCGGATCCGGTGGGGCTTTGTCACTTTTCCAGCTGTTTCGGAGAAATCATGTACTCGCTGACCACCGTTCCTCCAATAATATGCTCTTTCAGGATTCGTTCGATCACCTGAGGCGTGCAGTGGCCGTACCAGCAGTTATCTGGCAGAACAACAGCGATCGGACCACCGACACAAACGCCGAGACAGTAGCATGGCACACGCCAAAGCCCACTCACTCGACTGAGCTTCAGTTCCTTGGTCCGTTTTTTGAGATACTTCCACGACGTCGTCATCGACGATCGACTGGCGCACTCGGCTGTTTTCCGATCGACACAAAGTAACAACTGCCGCTCGGTCCGAGGGGCGGTCGCCGTCTTTAGTTCTCGACGTGCAGCGTCGATTTTCTTGGCAACAGATTTGGAGGGACTTTTCTTTGAATCGGTCATCGGCGGTAAAAGGAAGAAGGTCGCTACTTGATAGCGATGTTCTCCTGCAAAGGCCGAAGGACCTGTTCGATAAGGTGGTCGTCCACCATACGTCGGCACCTTTCCGCCAGGTCTCGCATTACTTCGACGTATGTTTCGTCGTGGTCCAAACTACCGTAACGGCGAACCGTAAAGTAAACACTGAGCTGATCATCAGGATAGTCTCCAGTACGAACATGGTAGGCGTTCGTACGAGTCTCGAAGCTCAAGCGGCATTGCGTTCGACAGTCACTATCTAGCGCTAATTGAATCGAAGGTTCATTCGAAAGCAACGTGACGCCCTCAATCTCTCTCATGCTTTCGAAGGGTGAAATGATCCCCAATGCATCAGCGAGTAGCTGATTGTGGTTACCTCGATAGGTGAAATCGAAACCGTACATGATGTTGAGTGATTCGCAGTCGAGCTGGCTAACCGAGAGGGCAAAAGGCGCCATTTCCAAGATCAAGGCGTGCTGTTCCATGGCGGAATCCATCGAATCTGGATGAACGTACCCGGAGCAGAGACGACGGGCATCCAACGACGTCCACCGATAACTACCTTTCCCTTTGTCCTCCTCGAGAATAAACTCACGCTCGCGCGTGTAAAAATTGCTCATCGCAGGATATTTTTTTTGAATTTGCTCAAAAAAATGGAGGACGGTTTCACGGCTTTGTGTAAGTTCCATCTCCGTGTTCAGATTCATGTTGATGTAGAAGTCATCGCTGAACTCGTCGTAACGGCTCACTACATGCTCCTTTCAAGCCCGTTGGGTGCGGCATCTTGCCGCGTTATTCACTCGAGGGAATCTCAATGAGGTACAAGCGGTAGTGTTAGTATAGAATGCGATACGAATTTGTGTCAAAGAGGGTCGTACAACCGCCGCATTCAGAGTTGTCGATTCCCTCGCCAAAAGTAAGGACACTTGATGTGCCAGCGTTGACTTCAGCTGTGGAAACGAACCAACTCACTTTATCGGTATTCTCGTCCGACCTCGGCTGGATGGGAGTGTTGTGGGACGGTACTCGAGCCTTACGGTCTGTTTTTGGCCTCAAAGACATGGGCCAAGTCCACCAGAATGTTGTCGCTTCGCACGCCATGACAGCGGACTCTGTGACTGTTCACGTCGAAACTGACCAACCCCAACAGCCTTCTCTGCGAGCCGTTGTGACGGCAATGCAGGACTATGCTCGCGGGCAAACCGTCGACTTTCGCTCGGTTCCGCTCGATCTCGACCAAATGACGGTATTTCAGCGCGCCGTTTTGCAACGCTGTCGTGAGATTCCCTACGGCGAGACGATATCGTACGCCGGCCTGGCGGTCGCGGCGGGCTCGCCAGCAGCGGCGAGGGCCGTGGGAAACGTCATGCGGACGAATCGATATCCCCTACTGATTCCATGTCATCGCGTGGTTGGCAGCGGCTCACTCGGTGGTTACTCGGCACCGGACGGCCTCGACATGAAACAACGCTTGCTTCAGATGGAACAGGTATGATCAGCTAGTTTTGCGGGTGCTTTCAGCCTAAAATAGATGACCTGCCGAACGTTGCAACACGCCCCAAAAAACAGTTCCTTTGCACAGGTGCAGCGGATGGTCCAACACCGAGCTGGCGTCCTTGCCGCAATCCTAATCTCACTCACACTTGCGTCCTCCGGCGTGTCGGCGGAGCCGATAGTGAATCGAGAGCAGGCGGAGTTCTTTGAAAAGAAGATCCGCCCGATTTTCGTTTCACATTGTCTACGTTGTCACGGATCCGAAAAACAGGAGAACGGGCTGCGGTTGGATTCCGCGGCAGCGGTTTCGCAGGGTGGTGAGAGCGGACCGGTTGTGGTGCCAGGAGACGTGGCCGGTAGCCTATTGATCTCGGCCGTGCGTCACGAGGAACTCGAGATGCCACCCAGCGGCCGGCTCGCAAAACATCAAGTGGCGGCGTTGGTTTCGTGGGTGAAGCAGGGGGCCGTTTGGCCCAGTTCCGTCGGTGTCTTGCAAAATGGTCGTACGATCACCGACGACGACCGAAGCTATTGGGCATTTCAGCCGCTCTCAGTGACGCAGCCTCCGAACGTCGAGGGCGATCATTGGTCTCAAACCCCCATCGATCATTATGTGGTCGGTCGACTAAAGCACGCTGGTCTTACCCCTGCCCCACGAACGGATCGACGAACTTTGATTCGTCGCGCCTATTTGGACCTTTGGGGAATACCTCCATCGTCCGAAGAAGTCCAACGGTTTCTCGTCGACAATTCGGAGGATGCATTCAAAAAAATCGTCGACCACTTGCTTGCTGATCCACGCTACGGTGAACATTGGGGCAGACATTGGCTCGACTTGGTGCGTTACGCTGAATCCGACGGCTATAAGCAAGACGCCTATCGTCCAAACGCTTGGCGGTACCGCGACTACGTGATCGACTCGATAAATAACGACAAGCCGTATCCACAGTTTGTTCGAGAGCAATTGGCCGGAGACGAAATCGAGACCGTTTCGGCGACCACGATCGCCGCCACGGGCTATTATCGGCTTGGAATCTACGAATACAACCAACGCGATGTTCGCACACAGTGGGAGTCGATCGTCAACGAAATCACCGACTTGACCAGCGAGGTGTTTCTAGGTGTCGGGCTCGGCTGTGCCCGTTGTCACGATCACAAATTCGATCCGCTCCTGCAGGTCGATTACTACCGGTTCCGTTCGTTCTTCGCCGGACTACTACCTCGTGACGATCAGCCGATGCTGCACGGCGACAAGCGACGGGACTATCAACAACAGCTCGCTCTTTGGCAGGCGGCAACTCAAGACACCAGCGCGGCGCTGCGTGAACTTGAGGCTCCCGTGCGACAGCGGTTGGCAAACGCAGCAATCGAGAAATTTCCCAAGGATATCCGACCGATGTTGCGTCGCGATGACGCCGAACGATCGCCGTACGAAGTGCAGATTGTCGCGTTGGCCAGCCGTCAACTGGATGTGGAACGAGCGAAGGCCAAGTTCCCAGATGGCCTACCTGACGACAACGCCAAAAAGCGTTGGCAACAGTTTCACGACGAAATTTCAAAACACGCGGACCTACGACCTCCGTCTCCTCCCACTTTGATGTCCGTCAGTGATGTGGGCCTGATACCGGCCAAGACGTTCATACCCGGCCAAACGGATCGTGGAGAATTAACGCCGGCTAAGTTCGCGGTGCTAGGTAACGCTGCGATTGAATCTACTCCCCAGCCCCGGAAAGCAAATCCGAGTTCTGGGCGGCGATTGGCATTGGCCAATTGGATCGCCGATCCCAACAACCCTCTGTCGACACGAGTCATCACCAATCGGATCTGGCAATTCCATTTCGGAGAGGGATTGGTTCGAACAAGCAGCGACTTTGGACGTCTTGGAGAACCGCCATCTCACCCGTTACTGCTGGACTGGTTGACGCGACAGTTCGTCGAAAATGGCTGGCGGTTCAAACCCCTGCATCGAGCGATCATGCTATCGGCAACCTACCAACAGTCCTCGCAACATCCAAATTCATCGCAGGCCGCACAGATCGACCCAGACAATCGCTTCCGCTGGCGGTGGACGCCACGCCGATTGACTGCCGAACAATATCGTGACTCATTACTGGCAGTCACCGGTGAGCTTGAGCACAAACGGGGCGGTCCAAGTGTTGCCTCAAATCAACCTCGACGTTCGGTCTATGTCAAGGTCGTACGCAACCTGCGAGAACCGCTGCTCGCCGCGTTCGATGCGCCCGATGGCTTCACCAGCGTCCCGCAACGAGATGTAACAACGACTCCTCTTCAAGCACTGCTCACGTTGAACGGGCAGTACTTGCTGGACAGATCGCGCACAATTGCTGAGACAGTTCAAGCCGAGACGAGCGGTGGCGACCTGCGTTCTCAAATTGATCGCCTGTTCCAACGAATTTTGCAGCGATCCGCTACACCAAACGAATTTCGTCGCTCGCTAGAGTTTGTCGAGACACACCGCTCTTGGATCGATCAAGCGGAGCAGATGGGCGGTTTAAAGTTCTTTGAATTCCCACGGCGTGTCGACCAGTCTGCAAATCAAGCCCCACCCATAGAGGTCGTTCAGTTTAGTGACGCGGATCCCTCTACGCAGCTATACGCCCCCACCAAACTCCGTGTCGGCAACGACTTCAAAGTCGACATGACATTTGTTCTTTCAGAACTCTATCCCGATGCAAAAGTGAGGACTCTGGTTTCTCAATGGAACAACAATCACCAACACTCGGGTTGGTCCATTGGAATTACAAGTCGCAAGTCCGCGCACGAACCGCGTAACCTCATCGTGCAATTGGTCGGTGGAGACGACCAGTCAAAGATCGTCTACGAGGTGATTACGTCCGACCTTCGTCCAAAATTGAACACCCCGTACCGGACAACGGTGCGGATCCGACAGCGGAAAGACAGTCCGGTGATCATTGAGTTTATGCTGCAGGAGTCCGACGGTGAAGTCGAGAGCAAGACCGTCCTTGCCAAACGAGTGCAGACGGTTGTGCCTGGCGATGGCCTGCCAGTCGTCGTCGGTGGCCGCCACAAACAGACCGACCACCGTTGGGCGGGCTTGCTTGCCCGAGTCGAACTGTCCTCCGCGGCGGGCGGCGAGAGAACGGCCGCAGGCACGTTGCGATCCATTGCAGGTTGGACTCTGACTTCAGCTGCTTTGGGTCGTCGAGAGGGGCGATTTCCTCTTGAGTACAAGGCCCGTCAGCCGGAGGATTCTGCCAAGAAAGCTCTTGTTGACCTTGCTCATGTCCTACTGAATACAAGCGAGTTCCTTTACTTGGACTAAGATCTACTTGAACCGCCTCAGCGGTCGCATCTGAAGCGTACGTTTACTGAAGTGCCCATTCACGGACTATATATTTGCGAGCGTTCCGAATGAACCGTTTAGGCATACCACCCTGTGGGCGATTGAACTTCGCCTCGACGCGTCGCGACTTCCTCTGCCAACTGGGATCCGGCTTCGGCTCCGTGGCGCTCGCTTCGCTGCTTGCTAAAGATTCAGCATTGGCAGTTGACAATCCACTCCAGCCCGGACACACCCATCATCCACCTCGAGCAAAGAGTGTAATTTTCGTATTCCTGGAAGGTGGACCGAGCCACATCGACCTGTTCGATCCCAAACCAAAACTGAACGAACTGGCGGGAAAGCCATTACCGGACAGTTTTGACGCCGTGATCACTCCGATGGGCGAGTACGATGCGCCGTTGTTGGCTTCGCGTCGAAAATGGAAGAGACACGGTCAGAGTGGCACTTGGGTTAGCGACTGGCTGCCACACATCGCGACCTGTGTCGACGATATTGCGGTCATCCGTTCGTGTTGGGGAAACGGCCTAAACCACTCCAACGGTGTCTGCCAGATGAATACTGGCTCGATTGTAGGTGGACGACCGTCGCTCGGATCCTGGGTTACGTACGGGCTCGGCAGCGAAAACGATAGCCTTCCCGGATTCGTTGTCATGGAAGACACGCCAGGCAAAGTCGTCAATGGACCGAGAAACTGGAGCGGTGGCTTCATGCCGGCCACCTATCAAGGAGTCTCGGTTTACAGTGGTGACGAACCGATCAAGAACCTACAGATGCCCAGTTCGCTAACCGATCGAAGACAACGCAGCAAACTCGACCTGCTAAACCAATTCAATCGGTCATTTGCCGAACACCGTAGTCAGTCGGAATTGGATGCGCGAATCGAGAGCATGGAATTGGCTTTTCGCATGCAAGCCGAAGCGCCAACGGCCGTAAGCCTTGCGGACGAAACGGAAAGGACGCAAGCTCTCTATGGAATGGACGACGAAAAAACGGCCGTTTTTGGTCGCAATTGCCTGTTGGCGCGACGACTTGTAGAACGAGGAGTCCGTTTCGTTCAACTGTACCATGGCGCGGGAAGTCGATGGGACGCCCACAAAGGGATCGAAGGCAACCACAGCGGCCTCTGCCGTTCATCCGACAAACCGGTCGCCGGTCTGCTCAAGGACCTGAAACAGCGGGGTCTACTCGACGACACACTTGTCATATGGGGCGGTGAGTTTGGCCGAACACCGATGAGTGAGAAGGGTGATGGCCGCGACCATAATCCGTATGGATTTACAATGTGGATGGCCGGTGGCGGAGTGCGCGGTGGTGCAACGCATGGTTCAACCGACGAAATCGGACTGCATGCCGTCGAAGACCGCCTCCACATCCACGATCTTCACGCCACCATCCTCTGGTTGATGGGTGTCGATCCCATGAAACTCGTTTATCTTCACAAGGGGAGACCGGAGCGGGCCAACCTGAACGAAGGACTCCCCTTCAAGAAGCTCGTTTGAAAGCGACTCAAACTTCGTAACCCGACGCGTAAGCAAGGGAAAACAGAAAGCGAAAAGTGAACAAGAGAATCCTCCCCGCACGAACGTTGGCAATCCTGGCTCTGGTTACCAACTGTAGCGTGATGATCTACAGCGGCACATCTGCCGCTGCGCCGCCGCGACGCCCGAACATCCTTTGGTTGTCCTGCGAAGACATCAGCTCTCATCTCGGCTGCTACGGCTACGAACGGGCGACGACACCCAACCTCGATCGCTTCGCCCAACAGGGCGTCCTGTTCCAAAACGCGTTTGCAACCGCAGGTGTTTGTGCGCCTTGTCGTTCGGCAATCATCACGGGCATGTATCAGTCCTCACTCGGCACACAGCATATGCGGTGCAGCGCCAGCCTGCCGTCGCACATCAAGCCGTTTCCGACATATCTGCGCAGCAGCGGATACTATTGCACAAACAATTCCAAACAGGACTACCAGTTCAAGGCGCCTCGGGGGACTTGGGATGAATCGAGCGGGAAGGCGCATTGGAAGAATCGAACCAGTGACAACCAACCTTTCTTCGCCGTGTTCAACTACACCGGCTGCCACGAGTCGGGCATCGCCAGCTCGGCAAAGTACGAGAAAGTCGTTGAGGGCTTGGAAAGACACAACCGAGATGACGTTGCTGCATCTCTGCCTCCTTACTATCCGGACACCGAGGGTGTTCGTGATGATTGGGGACGATATTACGATGTGATTACCGCCATGGATCGCTGGGTAGGCGAACACCTGCAGGCGCTCGAAGACGCGGGCCTCTCGGACGATACGATTGTCGTATTCTGGTCGGACCATGGAGTTGGTCTGCCGCGAGCTAAACGGTGGCTTTACGATTCAGGGATGCAAGTACCGTTGATTGTGCGAGTCCCGTCGCGGTGGCAAGACGTCGCACCAGGCAAGCCTGGCACAACGACGACGAAACTCGTTAGTCTGATCGACCTTGGACCAACCGCGTTGGCATTGGCCGGCGTGGCAGTCCCCGAGCACATGCATGGACGCCCATTCTTTGGATCGTCAGACATCGAACCTCGCGACTACGTCTATGGGGCTCGAGACCGCATGGACGAGCGGTACGACATAATTCGAGCTGTTCGCGATACTCGCTTCAAGTACATTCGCAACTATGAGCCGTATAAGACGTTCTACCAATTCATGAACACGCCGGAAAAAGGTCGCACGATGGCCGAGATCCGTCGCGTGCAAAAAGACGGATCGGCCAGTGAGGGTGTTGCCAAGTTCCTCACCTCCGGCAAGTCGACCGAGGAGTTGTACGACGCACAGTCAGATCCGCACGAGATGAATAATCTCGCGAATGATCCAAAGTACCGGCAAGTTGTGAAGAAAATGCGTCAAGTGCATCTGGACTGGGTCCTGCGAACACGGGACCTAGGACTGATTCCCGAAGCGCAGATTCACACCGAGGCGACGGAACGAGGCTTGACTCCTCACGACCTGCTGGCTGGCGACGATGGAGCCGCACGAACGGGACGAATCCGCATGGCCGCCTCTCGTTCCCTAGCGGGAGAGGATGAAGCCGCATCGATCATTCAATTGCTCGATGATTCCGACCCGGTCGTGCGTTATTGGGGCGCTATCGGTTGTGGCAATTTACCGAACGCCACCAAAACTGCGATTCCCAAGCTACGGGCGTTGCTAAAAGACGACTCCGAAAATGTCCGCATTGCCGCCGCCAGAGCGCTCTGCCATCTGGGGAAATCCGCAGAGGCTCTTCCTACTTTGGTCGGTGTGTTGGATAACGGTTCACAGTGGGCCCGTGTGCACGCGGCCAATGTCGCCGACGAAATCGACGAACTCGCACGACCAATCGTGCCCGACCTGCAACGCAATCTCGCCTATCGAAAGGAGTTCGTCGCCGATGGTAAATACACGGTGCGCGTGCTCAACCGAGCGTTGAACGAATTATTGGGCACCGATCGGCAGGTGAAGTAGGCAGTCTGCCCGACCCCATCGCAACTCGAAACACGAGCGAGAGCTCGTGATTTGGAGAACGTGATATAATGAAACTATACCGGTGACAAGAATGTCGCCGCTGCGTGATCGCGGGCGGGCCGTAGTCATTGGCGAACAGACGTTTGGTAAGGGGACGGTTCAGTCGTTGTTCTCGCTTCGCAGTGGCAGCCCCATCAAACTTACCACGGCTCGCTTCTATTTGCCGAGTGGAATCAGCATTCAGAAATCGATGAACCCGAAGGACGGCGAGCAGTGGGGTGTCACACCGTCCGACGGTTACGCCATCGAGCAATCTCAAGAGGACGTGGAAAGCCATTCGGCGTATCGTGCGAGTCGCGACGCTCTTGGCCGTGACAAGAATGCAGATTCGGGTTTCGCCGATAGCGCGCTAATTTTGGCGACGGATGCAACGGTGGCATATCCTATTGCCGCTATTCTCGATGACACCCTCTCGCTGAACGTTGAAGCGTGGGCGGTCGCGAATCGTTTGGAGCTTGTTGAAGGCCGATTTACGGACGCCGCCGAGACG
>DUDC01000053.1:5559-6467 GCA_012959465.1 Planctomycetaceae bacterium | reverse complement strand
CGACGGTGTAAATGCCGGTTTCCGGAATGACCAGTTTTGCAGTTCCAATGTAGTCAACTTGTCCGTACGACAATACGCCTTTCAACTTGGCTTCAATATCCTTCGTCCATAGATTTCGGTTTGGCGGACTGAGATTGACGAATGGGTATCGTTTGCCGCGAATCGCTTGACCATAGACGCCACAGACAGATTCAAATAGCGGCCCTGCCGACAAATCAGCCTGAGGTTCGATGACGGGCATATTCGGCAGTCGGGTGAGCTTCGAATAGTCACCGCCGCTCACAATCCACGTGCCACTGCTGAACGAATCTTCAAAGACCGCATCGGTGTGACTGCCTTCGTAGCCGACACCACCAATTTTTCCTGGCCCGGTGACCATCCAGATCCCCTGGCGGCTACCCCAATCCGATACGGTATATTTACCGTCCTCGAAAACAACCGTTAGACCATTCCTTTCGATACGCCATTTGGTTCCCACGATCTTCTTGTGAAATGCTCGTGGATCCGCATGCGCCTTGATCTTTTTTTCTGGAAGCGACAACGCTCCACCGCGGCCAGTTGGGGCTGTCGACGCCACGATCGCCATTCGTGTTTTCCCCAGATGCCGATAGGAGACAACAAGCGATTTGTCGTGACCCTCCTTCGGATCCGTCACATCGGCCAATATCACGTTTAGGTCGGCAATGGACAAGCTCCCATTCGTCACCCGCTCACGCAACCTCTCAGTGACATCTTCCCAGCCGTCATGGGCTCCCCAACGTGCCTCAATAATCGTCAGCTCGTCCGGCACAACGGGTCTGGATTCAATGAAAAACGACTCGCCTAATGAGCCAGCCAATTGAATTCCGTCGGCCCGATCGTCAATTGAGCTCGGTTGACCATCTGCGGTTGACTGAATGGCAAACACG
>DUDC01000053.1:0-5502 GCA_012959465.1 Planctomycetaceae bacterium | reverse complement strand
AACCTAGGTAGTACGTTTTCAGATAGTTGCTGGCAGTGGAGTAACACCCTACCAGATGAGACGATTCGGCAGCCACGCCCGTTTTTATCGATTTCAGGAATGGGGATTACGAGCTGTCAGGGTCTTGTCGATTCAGGCCCTAATTTGAAGACCCGAGGCTAGCGACTGCGGCTCAAAAGAACCGAACGCAAACGCCCCGGTTTGCGCAACGGTTCGGCAATATCGCTGTCATGTGCGTGTGGTACCTGCCATAATCGTTGTTCCACATTTGCATTACCCGCACCCTTTCAATCGGAGAGCACACTAGATGCTCTTATCACGCGTTCCGATTGCCATTTCGTTGATTATGTTGGCAACGTTTTGCATCGTTGTGCATTCTGCCGAGAAAACAGACGCCCCGTCGGACGACGTAAAATCGTTTCGAAAATCGACGCTGCTGCAGCGATTCGATCTCGACCAGGATGGAGAACTAACGTCCGCAGAGCGGAAGAAATTACATGCGGCTTTTGGTGGCATTGCCGTGCCAATGTTACCGGATGTGACCATGCGATACACATTGCGGCCGCCTAACGTTTCTGAGGCGGAATTGCGCAAGCTGGACAATTCGCCTGATTCCAACCCACTCACCGATGCAGGAGCGACACTAGGGAGAGTGTTGTTTTACGACAGGCAACTCTCCAAGAATAACACGATTGCCTGCGCGTCGTGCCATCTTCAGGAACGTGCTTTCGCTGACCCCAAGCGACTGAGCACTGGATTCAAAGGAGGACAAACAGGTCGAAACGCGATGGCTTTGTTCAACCTTCGTTACACGGTAATTCGAGGCCAACGCCCCGGTTTCTTTTGGGATGAACGTGCCGAAACTCTGGAAGACCAAGTCCTGATGCCAATTCAGGACCCTGTCGAAATGGGAATGAAGTTGCCTGAACTGGTCGTCAGACTGCAGGCCCTGCCCTACTATCAGCAGCTATTCACATCCGCTTTCGGCACCGCCGATGTGACCAGTGACCGGATCGCCAAAGCGATAGCGCAATTCATGCGGGGAATGCTCTCCTTCGATTCAAAATACGATCGAGCCATGGCCGTCGGCAACGGGAGTTTTTCCGACGATTTTGCTGCCTTCACTCCGCAGGAAAACCTCGGTAAATCGTTATTCATCGACGGTGTCGGTGGGATTGGCGAGATTGGTTGTGCTCTCTGTCACATACCGCCAACATTTGGAATGCCGCGAGCATTCAACAACGGGCTCGACCCAAAATACGCGGATAAAGGAGTGGGGGCCCGCGACGTGCCGTCCAATGACCTGTTTACTCCGAGCAATGATGGAAAGTTCAAGTCGTCACCGTTACGTAACATCGCATTGACCGCGCCATATATGCACGACGGGCGTTTTAAGACGCTGGAAGAAGTAATAGAACATTACAGCGACGGCGTTCACCCGCACGTCAATTTGGGGCTGGCATTCGCGGAAGATGCCGAGTCGACCCGCAAGAAAACATCTGGGTTTGCACTAACGCGGGAGCAGAAATCGGCGCTGATTGCATTCTTGAACACCTTGACGGACGAGAAGTTCATTGCCGATTCGCGATTCTCAAATCCTTTCGTCCGTCTGGAGGACTGACCGATGCGCGTACTGATAGGCACCATCCTAATTTCGATCGTTTGTTCAACGGCCATCGCTGAAGACTCTATTGCAGCAAAGGAGTATCAGGCGCTCGTTGATGAATTTGAACTGGAAGGTGGCGCACGTACTTTCGCAAAGCGTTTTCTCAAGATTGCGCAGGAACACCCGTCGGACCCAAAAGCCACCGAGGCGCTTCTGTGGGTAGTTACCAATGTTCGAGGTCGTAGCGATACGACGGCGGCATTGCAATTGCTCGAGAAACAACATGCAAGCAGCGCCCAACTTAGCTCCGCCTGTGCGAACATCGCGCGTTCTCGCTCGATTGCTGCGGAAAAACTGCTCCGCGCAATTGTAACGCAAGGCGACAATCTCGAAACGCGTGCCGCAGCGTGCTTCCATCTCGCCCGTCTTCTGGAAACTGAGTCGGGCATTATCGTGCAACTTAAACAGCAGCCCGAGTTGGCGCCTAGAGTTTTGCAATACTATGGAAAAGAATACGGGAAGCATCTGTCCGGGCTGGAATTGGCCGACCTTTCTAAACAGCGGGAACTGGTCTACCAACAGATGCTCAGAACTTTTTCCAAAATAAAAACGACCGACGGCACCATGGGCGAATTGGCGCAAAAAGCACTATTCGCGATTCACCATCTGACGGTTGGGAAACATCCTCCGGAAATTAAAGGTGAGGACGTCTTTGGTAAAGAGTTCAAGCTGAGTGATTACCGAGGCAAGGTCGTCATGCTGTCCTTCTGGGGTCACTGGTGAGGACCTTGCCGGGATCTCTACCCGCACGAGCGGTCGCTCGTAAACCGATTGAGTGGTGAGCCCTTTGTCTTGTTGGGTGTAAACAGCGACAAAGACCGCAAAGCGTTGAAGGTAACGCTTGCCGAACAGGACATAACCTGGCGGAACTGGTGGGATAATGGCCTGATCGACGGCCCCATTCACACCACCTGGCAGGTCGTTCAACGACCGTCGATCTACATTATCGACGCCAAGGGAGTGCTGCGATTCAAGGAAATCCAAGCGGATCAAATCGACGCTGCCATCGACCAACTACTGGCCGAGATGACGAAGGGCGACAAGTAGCGCCGGCGTCGCCGGTCTCCTTAGTTTCTTTGTGCCTTTGTGTGAGACAGGTGTCCACTAGGGGCGCGAAGGGATGTTCGGAGCAGGAGCAGCTGATACCCTGCTGCGGTCACTCGCGGTTGATGAACTCACCGTGGTACCCGATCTTCTCGAGCTGTGCGAGGATCTCGGTGGACGACACTTCAGTGCCCTCCTTCGTCCCGATGGTGCCTTGTGCTCGTTCGTAGTCCACCTTCACTGCCAGCACGCCCGGTGCTGATTGGATGGCCACCTCGGCCGATTTAGCTCACGGAGGGCACGTCATGCCATCGATCTTGATCACTGTACGTTGCATGTCCGCGGTAAACACGGCGTCGGACCCAAAGAGTCCCGTGACGTACTGCGGAAAGAACAGAAAAACGACGGCCATTGCCGTAATGCCCCACAGCATCACCTTGTTGAGCGACATCATATTAAAACGCCGCCGCCCATCCTGAGCTGGCGAGCAGCAATCTTCACCACCGTCCGACGATTTTGCCCGCGGGCGATAGGTCGTGTAGAACGCCGCCCCCAAGAAGCCGAAGGTCACGACGATGAAAACAGGTCGATAGTCGTTCATCGTTTTCGCCATGCCAGCTCCCGAGACGCCTACCAACAACAATAATGGCGGCAGCCAGCAGCAGCTAGAAGCGATGATCGCGGACACGATGGTACCGATTTTTGCAATCAAGTCTCCCCGTCCCCTCGCCTTCTTGGTTTCTTCAGCCGCACCCGGCGGCGTCGCAGGTTTAGGCGTTCAGCAATCCGGCTTTGGCTGATCGCTTGGTTCTTCGGACATCGTTTTCTCCAAAACAGGGTCACCGCGACAACTGTGCCTTCACAGTGTCACTGCTTCACAATTGGGTCGTATTTGAAATTCTTAATGATTCCCAGCATCTTTTCAACCGTGATTTCTTGCGGGTCATAGGTGACGAACAACAAATCAAGATCTTCCACCGTCTCCAGCTCTCGTGTCCACTCGTCTTCAACCAACGTAACACCGTGAAGCCCTTCCAGGGCTTTCTTGACCTCATTCGGTCAGTCGCCTCACAATATTTTTTGTCGATTGTTCATCTCTGCAACATAAAAGGTGACCGACGTGAGCTGCTTTCTTTGGTCCACCGTTTGACCCTTGTCGGTGCTGGATGGACCATCTGTGGAGGGACGTGTGCACCCCGACAATAGCAACACCACAACCGACAACCACCGAATCGTGTTTACCATATTTCTGATTCCGATTATTTGGACTTTGATTCAACATCGCAGGCAACCCGAAATCCAATCAGACGGTATTGGGTGTTGGGCATAGCGCGAAATCGATACGCGGAACGACATCCTCGACCGTCATCCACCCAGCTTCCACCGCGGACAACCACGAAGAAGTTCTGGTTGAAATTATCAAATCGTGTCGCCACAACTCCAAATGGCGGGCCGAGCGGATCCTCATCCGGGCTGTCTTCATAATATCCGGGATCGTACCAATCGGCACACCACTCGGCAACGTTGCCGTGCATGTCGTACAGCCCAAAGGCATTGGGCTTATAGGATCCCACTTTGCACGTCTTTCGCAAGTACTTTGCCGTTGACGCATCACCGGCTGGGTAATTGCCGTTGAAGTTGGCCTGTGTCGATGACAAATTGTCGCCAAAATGAAACGCGGTTGAGGATCCCCCGCGGCAGGCATATTCCCATTCGGCCTCGCTCGGCAGGCGGTATTTGCGACCGGCAAGTTTCTCTTCCGGCCGTGCAGATAGACGTTCGCAGAATATCCGGGCCAGCTTCCATTCCACGTTTTCCACCGGTTGCCCTGGTCCCTTAAAGCTGGACCGATCGCTTTTGAAATCCTTGAAGCCGGTCATCACCTCGACATACTCTGATTGCTGAATTTCGTAGATACCGAGGTAGAAAGGGCGTGTAATGTTGACTTCGTGTCGGACCTCTTGATCATCACGTTCCGCCTCGCGTCGTGACGACCCCATCACGAACGTGCCTGCCGGAACCATCGTCAGCTTCATCTTGACGGAGTTGGTAAAGAAGTCGGACTCGTCTGAACGAGCCTGACGCGGTGCAATAAGCAAGCTGCTCCCCAAGGCAATCATTATCAAACAGCGTCTAAACATGAGTAGGTTCTTTCTTCTGAATGACGTGCTGTTGATCTTCCAAGATGGACTGAGCGGGCTTCCGTTCACGCATGACTTGGATCTGAGATCCGTTAAAGGCAATTTCGGCCGGTAGTGGGCTACTGTGAAAGATGGCTGGCGACGACCACAATCCGTAAGCGCCGGCATTCCCAAAGGCAAGTACATCACCCTTCGCCAATGTCGGTAACATGCTGCGTTCAATAAGCACATCGTCGGGCAAGCTGAGGCAGCCGAGAACATCGGTCGGCGAGAGCGAGGATTCCTCGGCGATTGAGCCCTCTGATTCCCTAAGAACGAGTGGCGGATTGGCGTGCGTACGCAATCGCAACCCGCACATGTCCGCCCGCTGATGAACGCCGCCATCGACGACAACCGCGTCGCGACCCTGAAACGTCTGGTGTCCGAGAACGGACGTCATGTACCAACCGGACTCCGCCACCAAGTAACGCCCCAGTTCCATCACCAGACGAGTTGGTGCCGCTCGCTTAGCGATAGTCGCCATCTCGTCCCCGATACGAATCAGATCGAGATGATTGTCGGCCGGGCCATAGGGAATTCCGAACCCACCGCCAAGATTAATCAGTGTCGCTGAAATGCCCAACGTATCGGCAGCTCGTAACGACAGTTCCA
>DUDC01000052.1:6703-37536 GCA_012959465.1 Planctomycetaceae bacterium | reverse complement strand
TGGCCGACTCGACAGTAAAAATCGAATGCCGACCTTCGATCGGACTCTAACTCCAATGCCATCTGTCCATGCGGATTTAAGCCGAAGGCGCTAGCCTCGGGGTTTTTCAACGTCACGCGAGAACTCGCCAAGACCCGGCGTTCTCTGTCTACTTCGCGATCTTGTAAAGGTGACCGAAAGTCCGCAGATACAGAGCTCCATTGGCCGCGGCAAAGGAGGCCCTCATTCCCTCATCCAGTTGGTTGCGATTGACAATTTCAAACTCGTCACTCGCCCGAACAACCGACGTGACCCCCCGCTCGTCACAAAAGTAGAGATTGCCATTTGCGAAGATGGGTGAGGCGACATGCGTCCCGCCGATTCGCCCGACGAAGATCTCCTTCCCGGTTCGCCAGTCCAGGCAATAGATGACTCCCTTGTCGGTCACCATGAAGAGTCGGTCTTCGACAATAATCGGTGAGGCGAGTCGTGAATTGCCGCGGTCGCGATCCCAGCTAACGTGGGTGGACGTTACATCGCCCTTGGTTGTCTCATCGAGTCGCAGGGCGACGGTGTTTGCGCGTCCCGAACCGGTATTCAAGTAGACGTGGCCATTCACAAAGATGGGCCGTGCAGAGGCGTTGAAGTCGTCGTGGCGGAGCGTCCAAATCTCCATTCCCGTCAGCAAGTCATAACCAAAACCGGCTCTTGAGCCCACGACGGTGTGCCGTAGGCTTGCCGCTTGTCGCCGTCACGAAACGGATTTCCGTTCTCGTCCAAATCATGATAGTCCGTCGATCGATTGGTTTTCCAAACGGTATCACCCGTGTTTTTGTTCAGTGCGATAAGGAACTGCTGGTCAATTCCGTCAAACGTAAGGATTAACAACTCACCTCCGAGAATGGGAGACGACCCGGGTCCTCGAAAATGCCTGACGTTAATATCACGTCGAGACCAAATCGTCTTCCCAGTGTGCGGGTCCAAGCGGGCGGTACCGTACGTACCAAAGTGAACGTACACCGCGTCACTTTCCAACACACACGAAGGGGAGGCGTAGGTATTGATTTGATTGCCCAGTGGTTCGGGCGAAATGTTCTCCCAGATCAAACGTTGATGCAGGACGTCTCCCGACGCAGCCTCAATACAAGTGACGTACTGTTTGGTCCCCTCGCCAGTTGCGGACGTCAGCCAGATTCTGCCGCCGCCGATAACTGGCGTCGAGTGCCCTGTGCCCTTGATCGGGACCTTCCATGCGATGTTCTCTCCGGATGCTTCATTCCAAGTGACGGGCAATCCGTCGGCATCGCTGGCTGCCACGCGACCATCAAACGTCGGACCACTCTTGTCCGGCCACGACAATCCGTCCTCAGCCATACTCAGAGGTGATCCCATGAGACCAATCAAGATCAAGAGACCTGTGGCGCTGCTAATTGCATAACGGGCTGGTGATCGAACAAGCAAAGTTGCTGAAACCAACTTGACCAAGTTCAAGTCTGTCGACAACCAGGGCGGGTTTCGATAGTGCGAGTTGTCGAGTTGCGGCATTTTGATATCCTGAAGATTGCTTCCATCAATGGTCTCATCGACCAACACTACGGTGCGTGATTTGAATTCCAACGAATCGGATCCGATTCATCGGCACTGGCCCAGATTTCGACATTGGAAAATGTTTCACCGAGTCGTTCAGCCAGTTTCTCGATGGCAAATCGCTCGCTGGCGTAATGGCCCGGTAGCAACAACGCCATCTCAACCGATTCGGCTTCCAGGCAGGTGTGGAAATTTGTCTCCCCGGTCACAAGTGCTTGACATCCTGACCGTCGAGCGCAACCTAGAAACTCTCCGCCACTGCCACAGGCCACAGCGACACGGGTGATTCGGTCTAAGGCCGGACCAGCCGTTTTGATGCCCGAGACACCTAGGAATGCGGTAACGCGATCTGCCAGTTCGCTGAGAGTAAGGGATTCGGCAAACTCGCCGTGACGAGCTGCCCCAACGTCCGGATCGTCATCATCCGGTATCAATGGCGAGATTCCCGTCAGGCCGATGCCGACGGCTAGCTGTTGGTTAATTCCCGTCGCCGCCGAATCGAAAGACGTGTGAGGACTGTAAACTGCGATCCGGTTCTCGATCAGATCCAACAGCAAGCGCGCGGGTGTCGTATCATCGGTGATTTTTTGGAGGGGTCGAAAGGGCAGCGGATGGTGAGCGACGACTAGATCTGTCTGGCGAGTAATCGCTTCGGCTGCGGTGGACGGCGTAATGGTCAGGCAGGTCATTACCCGCTGCACAGGTGCGATTTTGCGGCCCACGAGCAGCCCGGTATTGTCCCATTCCTCGGCCAGTCGAGGTAAGAACGCCGCGTCGAGGTGGCGGCGGATGTCATCAACGGTCGTCATGCGTCCTCACCGGAATAACGTGCGTCCAAGGCAAGCAGCAGTTGCGGTAATCTAGCCTGCAACTCCGCAAGTGGTTGGGCCGTCGCATCCAGCTGGTCGTCACTGGCAAATTTCTCGATTTGGGCGGCCAATTCACAAACCGGATTCCTGCCAAAGTACCGGGCCGACCCTTTCAGCGTGTGAGCAGCCAATTTCACGCCAGCACAGTCCGCGCTTTGGACAGCGAGGACAACTTCCTGTAGCAGACGTGGGCCCTCGTCCTTGAACAACCCGGTCAATTCCCGAAGCAAGGCCTCATTGCCGTTGACCGCCGCCAGAGCATCATTCCAATCGATCTCAACATCACCGTCGCTCGAGGCCGAATTGACGGCTGTTGTTTGATTCACGTTGATGGGCTCCTGCGGACCGTTGTAAGGCCGATCGACAGCGGACAGGTTGGCTGACGCGACGTCGCGCGAGTCGAAACGCTGAATGACCCGTTCGATTGTAGCGTATAGTTCAGCCGCCCGAATGGGCTTGGAGAGATACTCATCCATGCCCGCTTTCAGACATTTTTCGCGATCTCCTTTCATCGCATGAGCTGTCACAGCGACAATTGGTATTCGACGATTGTTCTCCGCCTGCTCGCGGCGTCGTATCTCAGCCGTCGCGTCGAGTCCATCCTGGACGGGCATCTGCACATCCATGAGGATCAGGTCGAAATCCATGCTGGCAACTAGTTGGACAGCTTCATGGCCATTGTGGGCCACCGTTACCGTGTGATGATGTTCCTCCAAAAGCGATTTCGCCAACATTTGGTTCACTGCACTGTCCTCGGCAAGCAGGACTTTCAAAGATCGGAGTTTTGCAGGTGATGTATTCGCCGGAGGTACCATGGGCGTTGTGCCACGTGAAGCCCATGCCGCTACCAGCGCATCGTGGAGTTCGGATTGTTTCACTGGCTTCAAGAGATGAGCACAAACACCGACCTGTTCACTCTGTTGTCGATCATGCGGCAACTCACCAGTCGTCAAAGTCACCACTGGCGTTGCTTCATAGGCCGCTAACGCACGCATTTGATGAAGTAGCGACAGCCCATTTTCACTCGGCATGTTGGCATCAGCAATAATGACATCGAATGGCGGTTCGTGTGAGCCGAGCAGATCGACAGCCGATGCTACACCATCGGCGATCACGTTTTCGATTTTCCATTGAGACAACATCCTCGACATGATCTGACGAGTAGTACAGCTGTCATCCACAATCAGGACGGTTGCCTGGGACACGTCGAAGCCCTGAGGCTGTGGTCGTGTATCGAATGCTCCAGAGCACCGATTTAAGAGGACGGTAAAGTGGAATGTGCTTCCCTCTCCTGCTGTGCTCTCGACCCACAAATGGCCACCCATCAACTCGACCAGTCGCCTAGCAATCGGCAAGCCCAACCCAGTACCGCCGTGCTCTCGAGTCGTCGTTGCGTCCGCCTGTTCAAATGCAGCGAAGATCTGTTCTTGTTTGGCGAGCGGAATTCCATCACCGGTGTCACGGATATCGAAGTGGAGAACCAGTGCCTGTTGATCTTCTTCTTCCACTCTGACTGTCAGCACTACTTCGCCCTGCTGCGTGAACTTGATGGCATTTCCGACCAAATTCAACACTACTTGTCTAATACGACCGCCATCGCCAATCAACATCGTCGGCACGTCGGACGCAATGTCGCAAGCGATTTCGAGTTGTTTCGCATGTGCACGGAGCGCCAGAGATTTCATGGTGTCGCCGACAGTGTCGAAAAAGTCGAATGGCTGTGCATCGATCTCCAGTTTGCCCGCCTCAACCTTCGAAAAATCAAGAATGTCGTTGATAACGGCCAGAAGCGATTCACCGGAATGCAAGACCATCTTGAGATAGTCTTTTTGTTCAAGGGTCAAAGGTGATTGCAGCACCAATTCGGTCATTCCAATGACAGCGTTCATCGGCGTTCGAATCTCGTGGCTCATGTTTGCCAGGAACTGACTCTTTGCATTGCTGGCCGAATCCGCGGCCTCCTTCGCTCGTTTTAACTCGTCCTCCATCCTTTTGCGATCGGTGATATCCAAGACCCAACAGATGCACTCATCGGATGTATGGTCGATGGCTGCAATGCCGATCAGTACCGCGATTCGTGAGCCATCTTTGCGGACATACTCTTTTTCCCAAGGTCGGCAGGCACCGGTCTCTTCGAGCTGCTGAACCGCCAAGTCGTCCAAATGCCTGTACTCTTCGGGAGTTTGCGTGTCCCATCGCAGCAGACCGCTGTCGAGTTCGCCACGAGAATAGGCAATGATCCGCAGGAACTCGTCGTTGGCGTCGAGGATACGGCCGTCGAGTGAAGCAATCATGACTCCAATGATGTCCGATTCGACCAGTCGACGGAATTTAGCGTCACTTAAATGGCGTGCTTCCTCCGCTAGAACGCGGGCGGTCACGTCCCAAAACATGCCCTGAACACCAACGATTTCTCCCTTGGCGTCACGCGAGGGCGCCTTGAGAACTTGAACGCACAGCCGATCACCGTCGTTCTTGACGTGTTCTTCGATGTCCTCTAACACTTCACCAGATTGAGTCACTCGATCGTCGTCGTCGCGGTACTTTTGTGCTTGCGCGACAGGGAATAGAGCAAAGTCACTCTTTCCGATTGTCTCTTCCATCGTGTGACCGATCGTGTCACAGAAGCGTTGATTGGCGTCGACAATCGTCCCAGAGAGATCCTTGCGAAACACATTCAGCGGAAGGCTCTCGATCAACGACTGATAAGCAGCCAGAGATTCACTCAACGCGCCTTCAGCCTCTTTTCGCTCGTTGATCTGGTGCTCCAGTTGCTTATTACTCTCACTCAACTCAAGCGAGCGTTGTTGAATTGAGTCCTCAATTCGCAACGTGCGACCAACCAAGCCACGCAAAATTGACGTCGAAAGACAGCTCAACAACAGACCGAGCGCAAAGCTCAGGTATGGCACCCGGTTGTTTCTTTGTCGGCTGACGTACCGCTTTGTAGGCTGGACGATCAACACAATATGAACGTCGGAGAAATCAAGAGACTGTCGTGATTGGGTTCCTGCGAGCAGGGTGTCGCTGGCCGGTGCAAATACACTGATCAGCTGATCGTCCGTGCCCGACTCTATCGCGATCCGAAAGCCTGGCTCCTGCCAGTCGTGGAAAGTGGTGCGGACAACTTTGACCGCATCGATGGCTACCATTAGGACGCCCTTCACCGTCGAAAATTGAGCTGTGTCGTCGGTCGCGGTTTGGCCGTCGGATGATGCAAAGTACGGCGTGATGACAAACAAGCGGCGAGAGTTCTCGTCGTCCGCAGGCGGGTGGGCGATCGCCGTTCTTCCCTGCCGAATTGCGAGGATGGCGTCGCTAAGCCGTGAGTCCGACGCCAAGTCATGGCCGATTGGAAACGGAACTGGCGTTCTTTCATTTGAATAGGCAATCGGAAACAGCCAGTCATCCGATGCTGCGGCACGCACGGCCGGCGCCCAGTAACAGGCTTCAATGGATGCGTAACGATCCATGAGAGACTGCGCAAAATAGCCAAATGTCTTGTCGTCGACTGGTGTCGAATTGTGATGGAGGTCGGGAATCAGGTCGATGACCTGCAACTGTCCGCGAACACTGCGGTTTAGCGATTCTGTGCGGGCTTTGACTTCCCGCTCAAACTCCTGAAAATTGTGTTGGATGGCTGCCCGCTGAAGCGAAAAATAGACCACGGTGCTCAAAAGCAAACCGATGAGGCCAATCGTCCAGGGAAGCCATGATCGCCATCGCTCGCCGTTGGCCTGCATGAACTGGTCATGTTGAGTCATGATTCTCAGTCTATATCCATCGTCCGCTTGCAGCAATGAAGGAGTACGGGTGAGGGGACGACGTTGACGGAATTCGGCAGTGGCCTAGAATGAGTGCATTGATCGTGGCAGGGTTCACCGGGGTCGTGCAAAATGGCCAGGATTCTTGAAACCGCCTCGAGTATGATGACAGACTTGAGTTGAAGCAGGTCGTCCAAAGGCGTCTCACCTTGTTTGCTAATCATGCGACAATGGGAAAGTGGGTAAAATGCGAGCGCTGACAATATTGCCGGTTTACAACGAAGCCCAGCACGTGGAAGCAGTGCTCGACGAGGTACGACGGTACGTCGACGACGTATTGGTGGTGGATGACGGATCGACAGACGGTACCGCCGAGCTGCTTGCTAAACGTGCCGATATCGTCCTGCTGAGGCACGACCAAAACCGCGGTTACGGCGCCGCCTTGAGTACGGGATTCAAGTACGGTGTGGAACACGGGTTTGACGCTGTTGTGACTATTGACTGCGACGGACAGCACGAGCCACAGCGAATTCCAGAATTTCTCGACGTTCTGCAGGCGACGAATGCAGCCATCGTATCCGGCAGTCGGTATTTGGAAGTTTTCGCAGGAGACACGCCGCCGCCCGAACAACGCCGAGCAATCAATCGGATCATCACGTCGGAGCTGAACGAAAGGCTCGACCTTTCGTTGACGGATGCATTCTGCGGGTTCAAAGCGTATCGATCGTGTGCACTTGAATATCTAGATTTGACCATCAAGGGGTATGCGATGCCGTTGCAGCTGTGGGTGCAAGCGGCCCGCGCTGGACTGCGGATCGTCGAACATCCGGTTCCGTTAATCTATCTCGAGGAAGAACGGTCATTTGGCGGACAGCTTGACGATTCCGACACTCGGTTGCGTTACTACCGGGCGGTTATTGAAGACGCGTTGGCCAGCGAAATGTCTTGCGCGCGAGCACCTTGTGAGGACGAGCTTGGATGACGGTCCGCCAGAAAGGGCTAGTCTACCGTAAGCTTCGGACGCCACGAACTCATGGCAGTCGACTAGTCGACCCCTTAATTTCCGATTTCACTCAGTTGTGGACCGAGAATCGCCAGCTGCTTGCTGGCCGTTCAGGGCAACTCGCTGGAGCATCGTGGCCTGACTTGCTCAGCGAAGCTCGCAACGAATTGGTGCAGATTGCTGGCAGTGGCACTCGTCGTCAGCCAGATCATCAGCGCGGTAACCAACCGCTGCCGGTGCTCATGACGGGGCATCAACCAGAGTTGTTTCATCCAGGCGTTTGGGTCAAGAATTTCCTTGTGGATCATTTGGCACGGCAAGCCGGCGCTGTTGCCGTACACGTGGTCATGGACAATGACGTAGCGAAGCAACCGGTTCTCAACGTTCCCGTTCGTCGAGCCGACGGGCTTTGGTACGCTCAGCGGCTCGCTTTTGACGTGTCACGAGAGTTCGTCGCCTACGAGGAGCATTGTCCAGTCGACCGAAAGATATTTGATACGTTTGGCGAGCGAGTGTGTGAGGCCATGGCGCCGTTGGTACCAAGTCCATTGATGGAGCGATTCTGGCCGGCGGTACTCGGCAACGTCGAGAAAGGCATGTCGGTTGGCGGTTCGTTTGTCGCCGCTCGCAGCGCTGTCGAACGCGACTGGGGAGTCGATCTGCAAGTCGTTCAGATGAGTCAACTATCGGAGACGAAGTCATTTTCGAGTCTGGTGTTTCACTTGCTTGAAAATGCCGCACACTTCCGCGACGTACACAACGACGTGCTTGCCCAATACCGACGCATTCACCGAATCCGGACGTCCTTACAGCCAATACCTGACTTGCGGCAGGACGGCGATTGGATCGAGCTTCCCTGTTGGGTTTGGACTACAGACGCACCGGATCGTCGACATTTGTACGTTCGGAAGAGCGGACAGCAACTGGAACTATCGGACCGCAATGGGTTTGAGCAGACCCTCACTTGTAGCGATCCGCGGGGACAGTTCGAACAGTGGCAATCGCTTCGCGACCTTGGTGCAAAAATCAGGCCGCGGGCACTCTTGTCGACGATGTACTTTCGATTGCTGATTTGTGACTGGTTTGTGCACGGAATTGGAGGTGCGAAATACGATCAGATCACCGACGAAATCATGCGAAAGTTCTTCGGGATCACGCCACCGACTTTTCAGGTCGCATCGAGCACGCACCATCTCTCCTGCCACCATCAGCACGTGAGCGAACAGGACCTCCGCGTCGTCGAAAAACATCTTCGAGATCTCAAGTTTCACCCCGAAACGTGCGCTCCTGAGAGTGAAGCTGCGCGAAAATTGGCAGACGAGAAAAAATACTGGACATTGGGGGATTGGGCCAACGAGCACACCGCAAAAAAACGTAACGACGAAGTTACGCGGATCAATAAGGAATTTCAGCCGCTCGTCCGACCTTTGCGACAGAGGATGCTGAGCGAACGAGGGCAAGTTCGCGCAGATCATGCCTCGTGTCGTGTGCTGGAATCTCGAGAATACTCATTCTGTTTGTTCCCTGAGCAACAGTTGCGCAACGAGATGGTCTTGGGTTGATCTTTGGGAAGGCCATCGAGGGCATTTTCATGAACGCCCCATCACTCGCTCGATGATGTTGGCCACCATTTCCGGGCTATCTTTGGCGACAACGTTGTCGATTTCGGCCTGGCTTATTTTCAGTTTTTCCAGATGGCCAACAATGCGTTTCCAGACAGTTTGCCGCTTCTTTCCCTCGGCCAAGTACAACTCCGTAACACTTTCCTGGAGCTTTTGAAGGGCGATCGACTCGCGGTTGTCATAATAATTGCGGATGATGCTCTGTTGGTGTTTTGAGTATTCAGCCATGAACGGGGCCCTGTTCAATGTGGTTTTGTACGTTACGTTTTTATTTTAGGGAAAGTCGATGAAGAGCAAACACGAGTTAACGGAACTTATCAAGAAAATAGCCAGCGACACCAGTCCAGTAGGGATGGATGCGGTTTATGTTCACGCGTTGATTCTCGACAAGCTCACGCGAATTGAACGACGTCTTGATCAAATCGAGGCGGGAACGGCTGGGTCCGACGCGGGAAAGGAAACTGACAATTAATGAAGACGCTAATCAGGGGGGCGCGGGTTGTATTACCGGGAGAGACGCTGACAACCAGTGTGATGATCTCCGGAAATAAGATTGTCGACATTGACGTGGCTTCCCAAGTTTCGGCTGATGAAGTTGTCGATGGCACCGGCAAGACACTGATCCCAGGGGTCATTGACGATCAAGTTCACTTTCGAGACCCGGGCTATACCGACAAGGAAGACCTGCATACGGCAACGATGGCTTGTGCCAAGGGTGGCGTGACCAGTTTCCTGGAGATGCCGAATACGAATCCAACCACGACAACAGTCGATCGTCTAAACGATAAGCTGGCGCTGGCGTCAACCAAATCACTGGTCAACTATGGTTTTTTTATCGGCGCTACGCCCAAGAATATTGATGAACTTTCTGAAGCAACCCGCACACCTGGGATCAAAATTTTTATTGGGTCCAGCACCGGCGAACTGCTAGTTGACGATCAGGATGCCCTCGAGAGGATATTTGCCGAAACAACTCTGCCGCTAACGGCGCATTGCGAAGATGAAACGACCATGCGGGCCAATCGAGAATGCGTGGGAGAAATCACGAGTATTGAAGACCATTCTCGAATCCGTGACCACCAAGCCGCTTTGGTCGCCACTCAACGGGCCACGGAACTTGCACGACGGCATCGGCACCGCTTCCACGTCCTGCACGTGTCGACCGCTGCGGAGATCGACGTCCTCCGCCAGCACGAGCGATTGATTACGTCGGAGGTCTGCTTGCATCATCTGTTCTTTTCGATCGATGACTACAAGCGTTTGGGGAGTCGCATACAGATGAATCCTTCGATCAAGACGAAGGACGACAATCGAGCGCTATGGCAGGCCTTGCAGGACGACGTGATTCAAATCATCGCTACCGACCACGCGCCGCACACGCTCGCCGATAAAGCGAAACCCTACCCGCAGAGTCCCGCCGGCCTACCGGCCGTCGAGAACTCGTTGGCGTTAATGCTCAATCGGGTGAATCAAGGCCAATGTACTATTGAGCAGGTTGTTCAGTGGATGTGCAGTCGCCCCGCTCGAATTTGGGACATAGAGAACAAAGGGCGAATCGAACGCGGCTGCGACGCGGATTTGGTGTTGATTGACATGCAGAAACGCGAGACGATCCGCGATCAAGACCAGTGGACAAAGTGCCGCTGGTCACCTTGGGATGGTGTCGAACTGGTGGGGTGGCCAGTCAAAACATGGGTTCAAGGACGCCTGATCTACGATAACGGCCAAGCGGATGCATCAAAAATGGGCCGTGAGATCACGTTTGACCACCAGCTAGGTGGATACTGGGCCGTGGATTAAATGCACCGAGCGGTTGTTGCCAGACGATGTAAAAATGTGTGGCACTGGCTTCGCCAGTGTCTTGTGAACGGCATGCGATATCGCCGGGGCTTGCCGTTAGCATCGCGTGATCTTGCCAGAACCCGAGGCCCCTTCGGCTCAAATCCGCAATGCCTTGCAACGAAGGGGCAACGCTCTGCCGATTTCAGGGGATCTTGATGCCGTCACGAGCGGCGGCCAATCTCAGGGCTTCTTCGAAATAGGGAACCAAGCCGCGCTTGTTGCGTATTTTCTTTCTCACGTAGTGAAAGACCGACAGGACAAGCGACTCAGGCAGTGTTCCGTTGCCAACCATTTTGACAACGAGGGCGATAAATTTGAATTCGCTCGGCAATCGCGCCTTGAGACCTTTTTCGAGTGTGTCGCTCAACGAAGGTGTTTTCGACTGAGCTGTGCGAGCACTGACGGCCACGCCCACTGCGGTGGCCGCAGCAGAAACCAGCATTCCTGTAAATTGTCGGCGATCCATCGTCACTCGTCCTCTATTTCCGTATTACAGCCCAACAAGACCGCTGCCATCGCAAAAAGTCTCGACTATCGCGAATCGGGAAGTACCAAATTCCGTTTGCGGCGACAAGAGCAATCTCGCCTGGAGAGAGGCCCATTTGCCGACCAAACTCCGTTACCGTAGACTTGGGCCGAGTCAGACTTGTCAAACTGCAGCATCAGCGAGTGAGTATCTAACTAGCCTATCCCCTCGCTTCCAAATCCCCTTTTTTACTCAAGACGTTGTCGAGGCACGGATTTTTCAAATGACCGACAAAGAGCAAGTGGACAGACTTATCAAGGCGACGGAAGCGGCCGAGAAGCAAGGACACCTTTCGACCACCTCAGTCAACAACATTCGGCGTTGGTTGACAAGTGATTCGTACGCAGAGTACTTCAACGATCTGGCTGAACATATCGGGGACCAGAATTGGCAGCAGTTGGAGGACGTCTTCTACACGGTGATACCTTTTGGAACGGGCGGTCGTCGAGGCACGATGTATCCAATCGGCACGAATGCGATCAACGACCGCACGATCGGCGAGAGTGCTCAAGGGCTGGCCAACTATATACGTTCGATGAACCTAACAGGGCCGTTGCGTTGCGCGATCGCCTACGACACTCGTCACAATTCGATCCATTTTTCGCGACTATGCTCCGGAATAATGGTGGCCGCCGGGTTTCAAGTGTTCTTACTTGACGACTATCGTAGTACTCCTGAATTGTCGTTCTTGGTCCGCAACAAGGCGTGTCATTGTGGAATCATGGTGACGGCAAGTCACAATCCACCTAGCGACAATGCGGTGAAAGTCTACTGGGACACGGGCGGACAGATATTACCGCCTCATGACAAGAACATTATCGACGAAGTCGGGAGGGTTGACGAAATCACGAGAGTTGATTTTGAAGAAGCGCTTGCCGCCGGTCAAATCACAGTCGTTACTAGCGAGACAGACGAGGCCTACTTGGACGTTGTCATTGAACAGCGGTTCGAGGGGCCACGTGATTTGAAAGTGATCTATTCTCCTTTGCATGGTGTTGGAGAAGTTTCCGTCGCGGCCGCTCTGAAACGCGATGGGTTCGATTCCGTCGAGGTCTTCGAGCTCCATCGGGAGCGAAGTGGTGACTTTCCTAATGTACCAGACCATGTCTCCAATCCGGAAAACACAGCCGTCTTTGAGAAGCCCATCGAGTATGCGCAGGCCGTGGGTGGAGAGTTGATTTTGGCCACCGACCCCGACTGCGATCGAATGGGCTGTGCCGCGCCGAAGACGCTCGCCACGAGTGGTGAATGGGGTACATTCAATGGCAACCAAATCGGCGCATTGCTGGCCGACTTTATTCTTGAACAGCGAGCCCGGTGCGGCCGAGCATCGGCCGACGACTACGTTATCAAGACACTTGTCACGACCGACATGATCCGTCGAATCGCGGACTCCTATAGTGTGGAGACCCACTCCGACCTGTTGGTTGGCTTCAAGTGGATCTGTGGTCGCATGGACGAAGTTGGACCGGAGAATTTTGCCTTTGGAACGGAAGAGTCGCATGGCTATTTGGTGGGCCAATACGTCCGCGACAAAGACGGTGCCGTGGCCTGCATGCTGATGGCAGAATTGGTCGCCAAACTTAAGAGTGAAGGCGTGAGTCTTCACGAAAAGCTCGAGTCACTCTATTGGCAGCACGGATATCACGCCGAGCGATTGCTTAACCTTCGAATGGCTGGCGCGCGCGGCATGCAACGTATGGTTGATTTGATGGCGACGATGCGGTCGGCCCCACCAACGTCGCTGGGTGGCATGGACATTCAACAGATTCGCGACTACAAACACGGCACCATAAAAATCGTGGGAGGCGAAACTACACCGCTGGATGGACCGAGTGGCGACCTCATCTTCCTCGACCTGGCCGAGGCAGGGAACACGATTGCCGTGCGTCCATCGGGCACCGAACCCAAGGTCAAATTCTACATGTTCGGCCACCGGGTCCCAGAGCGCATTCCGAACATGGATGAAACGCGAGCTGAAGTACAGTCGCGACTTGATCAGATTGAGGCCGATCTCAAGGTCTTCGCTGACAACATCAAGTGATTCCACGGTCTAATGGGCTCTACATCAGCAGACTTTTGAGGAATTCGATTCCATTTTGGATCGTGCCGATGGTTGTGTTCGGATCTCGTGGCGCGACGGTGAAGAACCCTCGATAGTCGAATTGTTCCAATTTGGCGACGATCTCTGGAAAGTCGGCGGATCCCATTCCGAGCGGAGTTTCCAAGCCGCGTCCGCGAGCCAAATCTCGCACACCGTCAGTTGCGTGGACATGAGTGACGAAGGGGCCGAGAACCTGCGTGGTTTCCAAAGCTGAAAAACCATTTACTAAAATTTGACCTGGGTTAAGGTTCACGCCCAATGATCCGTCGGGAATGGCATCGAGCAGGCTCTTGAGTACGGAGCCATCTTCGGCCCCAGTGTCGGCGGCCAGGATCGCACCCGCACGCATACCAACCCGTCCCAAATCGTCCAATACTTGCAGGAGCAGGTCCCATTCTGGGCCGCTTTGATCGGGTGGAATTCGACCGACAGAATTGATAACGATGTTGGTCCCTAGTTTCGCCGCTAGGTAAAGCGCCTTCTTCGTCGCCTCCACTCGCTGATCCAATTGTTCGACAACGTTGTAACCCCGCCGCGTTGGAAAGGAGGCAGCAGTAACCCGCAAATTCAGATCAACTATCATTTTCCGAATCTGCCGCAGGCCGGTGTTGCTAAGTTCACCGGCTGGAAGGTCATTTCGCAGGTCGATTTCTATACCTTCTGCCCCCATTTGCGATGCTGTGAGCAGAGCTTTCTTAAAGGGCAACTGCAGGCTTCTTAGTTGAATGCTGATGCGGGGCTTGTCCAACGCTCCCTCCTTTTGGCTAAGCGGATTATGTCGATCATCCCAACGGCGATTATTCTAGCCTCTCTCGCACCGGCGCCCACTGGCGGTCTCGACGAGTACCTATCGACTTACAAACGGCGAAGAGCTGATCAATCGCCGGTTATGGCTCCGGGCCGAGGAGATCGGTGGTGAACGCCGCGTGCTGAACTATCAGATTCGGATTGAAAAGTAATCACTCGTCGCAACGTGCGCGCCGATCGAGTCAATCGAACCATCCCAAGAATACTTGTTCCTCGACGAACACTCCTTCACTGACAAGTTGAATGACAGTGGCTGCCGTTTCGCCTTTGAGAGCGGCGAGGAATTGGGTGAGAGCATCTAACGAGCAGTTGCCCTTCAGTTCGCAATACTGGACTCGTCCGTTGCGATCATACAAGACGCCTTCCAAGTGCTCTTTGACGGGTTGTTCAGCATTCGTATCGGATCGATTCCAAACGAAGGAACCGTCGGGCTCAAAGTAAAGACTCGGCAGCTGAACCAGACGATCGGCTGTATCCTCGAAACTGGATAGGAAAGGTCCATCTGCAGAAAAATCGACCAAGACGGGTAACTCACGGTCACCGACTGAACTGAGGACCCTGATGAGTTCGTTTTGCGGTCGGGTCGCGTGGACGTGAATATGGAAAACTCGCGTCACACCTCTCACTCCAATCACAACAGTGGTCGAGTGGCGGACGGGATGACGCGTTCGCACCGCCAACGGCACCTTGGTCACCGCTACTCGGAGACGTAATAGAATGGAATCGGGAATGGTGAAGTCGACGTATCACCAAGTACCGAGTCGTCGCGTGAGAGCCCGACCGATATTTGACCACGAATGTTACGGTACGGGTGATCGGGTAAGGCATCCAAACTAACCCGACTGATCCACTGCACGCTACCGTCTTCTTTGAGCAAATTCCGCCCTCGGTTTCCGTGGGCGATGACACTGTCATCCCCAACCCACGAACCGTCGCCCATGATGGTGAATGTTGCGCGGCGACTGGCGCCCGGTGTCTCGTATTGGCCGTTGACGTAAACTCCCAAACAATAACCGTAACTGCCGCCGGACTGATGGAGCATCGTCATACTAACGTCGGAATCATCAGCCATCACATCCCGCACAGTAAAGACTCCAGCCCAATGGTCGGCTGAATCCGCCAATGGCGAGCTCGGACAAATCAGCGTGCTGTCTTTTTCGAGCATTTCGCATTCGCGTAGCCTCGAAGCGAACATCCCCGAGAAACTAAAGTCACCCGTTTTTGGGATGGCTGGAAACGAATTGAATCGATCGTAGTAAGTGTGTAATGCCAGGCCCAGACGAGAGAGCTGCTGTTGACATTGCATCGTACGAGCCTGATCACGACTTGCCATCAACGCTGGTAGAAAAAGGAATGCTAAGGAGAGGCAGACTCCGATTGCAACAAACATATCTAGCGACGTCCAACTGGACGAGCCATCGCTCGATACGACATGAGTTGCTGACATGCCTGGCGACGCGATCGGTGCCGCGTCCAATTTGTCGTCACGCCGAGCATGAAATTCGACTAGATTGCAAGTCCGTTCGGCCAACCGCTCCGGCGGTTTCTCCGTCGACGGAATCTCTTCCAACGGGTCGATCATCTCACGTAGTGCATCCAGTTCGCCGTGCAACTCCGGATGTTGGTGTAAGAGCTCTTCCACCGCATCGACCTCTTCTCGGTCGAGGGCGCCTAATAGGTATCCAAGGAGTAGTTCTCGCAGACGATTATCCACGTCGTTCAGCCTCTTGGTGAGCCATGGAGCCGTTGAGCTTGTTGATCGCGGCGTGCAATCGACTCTTGACCGTACCGACGGGCACCGCCAAAATCTCGGCCGCCTCTCGATACTTCATGCCGCGATAGTAGACCAACTCGACCACTTGTCGCGCCTGATCCGACAAGTCGGCGAGCGCCGAACGAACCCATGCGCTACGTTCCTTATCCGCAGCCACATCAACTGGATCCGGGGCGTTACTCACTAGCACGTCCGCAAGGCGTCCCACCTCTTCAACATGGTCGGCGCCCGCTCGGTCCAAGCTGACCATGCGGTGACGACGGTTGCGACGCTGAGCATCGATGGCCTGGTTCGTAGCGATCGTATACAGCCACGGTCGGAACTTTCGCCCCTCTTCATAGTGATCGCGTTTGAGATGCACCTGAAGAAAGGCGGCCTGGAACGCATCGTCCGCCATTTCTGCGTCACCCAAGTAGCGACGTAGATAGCTGTACAATTCGCGTTCGTAACGGCTTACCAACACTTCAAACAGACGCCGGTTCCCTGTTTGACGGTATTGTACAAGCAACATCTCATCTGTCCACGATTCGTCGACGGAAGGGTTGCAATCGGGGTGTTTTTGGACAGCGACATTCATGAGTATCCATCCTACGTAAAGAGAACGAGTTTTGGTTCACGATCCGTCAAAAAAAACGGCTGTAGAAGAGAATTGAATCACCAACGTTCTCGTACCAATCCATGGTACCCCAAGCGGAGTTGGGGGCAAATTCAGATTCGTGATTCTCCGGCGAGAATTCCCTAGTTTGACAGCCAATACCGAGCGTCATAGACTCTCTACTTCGCTCACGCTGGACAAGAAGCAAACGCCGTGCCGAAACGAATCACGTGTCAAAAAAACCATACAAATGGGCTGCCGCCGGAGACGTTAACGCCTTTTTTGGCTTGATGTTAGACAATGTGGCCGATCTGTTGTTGATGGTTGGGCTGTTGGTTGGCGTTTTCCAATTTCCACAAGCATTTGCCCTAAATTACATGGTGCCGGGTACCGCCGTGGGGGTGATGGTTGGCGATTTGCTCTTTTTCATTATGGCGTTTCAAACGGCGAAACGAACCAACCGCAGTGACATCACAGCGATGCCGTTGGGCCTGGATACGCCGAGTACGTTTGGGATGGTGTTCTTTGTACTCGGTCCGGCATTCATCGCAGCGAAGGCATCGGGAATGTCGCCGGATGAGGCTGCGAAGCACACGTGGCACATAGGTATTTGTTCGATATTCCTCAGTGGAATCTTCAAATGCGTCTGCGCGGTGGCATCTCCTTGGGTCCGCAAAATGACGCCCCGCGCCGGACTACTCGGTTCACTGGTCGCTATCGCCTTGGTGCTGATCAGCTTCATGCCGTCAGTGGAGATGTTGCATTTGCCGATCGTGGGAATGGTGGCCTTGGCGATCATCCTGACAACGTTAGTTGCTCGAATTCCACTGCCTTTCAAAATACCAGGTGCCCTCGCCTCGCTGTTGATTGCCGGTGGACTTTACTACCTCATGGCGTTCTTTAATTTGGTAGATGTAGATGATATGGCGCCCGCTCCAACCGCAACCGGCGTTCCAACCGAGTGGTTGGAAGTATTTCAGTTTCGCTGGGTGTCGGCGATGGGCGATGCAATGATGTACTTACCGGTCGTCATCCCATTCGCTCTGGCCACTGTGATTGGTGGCATCGACTGCACCGAGAGCGCTGCGGCTTCTGGTGACGAGTTTGACACCGGAAAAGTGATCGGCGTCGAAGCATTTGCCACACTGGTCGCGAGTGTTTGTGGTGGAGTCATCCAGACCACGCCCTACATCGGACACCCGGCTTATAAAGCGATGGGGGGTCGGGCAGCCTATACGTTGGCCACCGCCCTCTTCGTCGGTGTCGTCGGCCTCACTGGGCTATTCGAGTACTTCTACTTCTGGATCCCCAAGTCGACCGTGTTCCCAATCCTCATTTTTATCGGGCTGGAGATTACGTCTCAGAGTTTCCAAGCCACACCGAATCGTCATTTCCCGGCACTGGGATTTGCTTGTATTCCGGCACTGGCGGTCCTTGCCTATAGCTTCGCTGACCGAGTCATGGGCGACCAAGGAATCGAACTGGCCGATCTGAACAACCCGATATTGCGCGAGCAGATCATGACGTTGAGGCTGCTTCAAAACGGGTTCATTGTCACGAGTCTGCTGTGGGCCTCGGCCTTGGCGGCGCTGATTGACCGGCGATTGGTAGCGGCCGCAGTCTACTTCGCAATCTGTGGCGGATGCGCGGCGGTCGGCATCATTCACTCCCCGTACCCCGATGGTTCGACCTTCCTGATCTGGAATCTCGATCGTGAATTCCTGGACCTTGTTTTGCGGTATACCATCGCATACCTGCTTGTGGCAGTGATGCTTGTCGGCCTCAGCAGAACAGTGCGCGTCGCGTCACCGAACTCACTATCGGAGTAACCCATCGATGTTAGAACGCGTCCTTGAACCAGAGGCCATGACGGGTTCTTCCGCCCAGCAATATGACGAAATGGACCACTCGCAGGCCAACCAGTCGTTCGTTGACGATCTTGTTGCCGCTGTGAATGCGATCGATGGCGTCTGGCTAGATTTGGGAACTGGCACAGCCCAGATCCCCATACTCCTCTGTCAAACTATCGAGGAAGTTCGAGTTCTCGCATCCGACCTATCACAAGATATGCTCGAATTAGCTCGATATCGCATCGAAGTCGATGGATTGATCACTCGAATTCAGCTGAGCAACGACGACGCCAAACAACTCGAATTCGAGGATGGTGGATTTTCCGGTGTGATGTCGAATAGCATCGTTCATCATGTCGCCGACCCCAAAGCCGTAATCTCCGAAGCGGTCCGTGTCGTTGCGGCCGGTGGTGCCCTCTTTTTCCGAGATCTTGTTCGCCCCAAAGACGAGAGCAAAGTGCAGGAGCTGGTGCAAAGGTACGCAGGCCACGAAAACGACGAACAACAGCGACTGTTCGCCGAGTCTTTTCGAGCCGCGCTGACCTGTGAGGAGATGCAAGACTTGGTCGGAGAATTGGGGTTCGCTCGAGAGACAGTGCGGATGACAAGCGATCGACATTGGACCTGGTCAACAGTTGCATCTTGATGCCACCGTAGGTCAATTTCGCCGAAAGTGACCAAATGACCTGGTGCTGAATGCTGGCAAGCCCTACCGGCACGAGCGGTCTGTTTATTTATTCGACTTTGTGGGATTTGCCCCACCGGCCCCGTGCCGGTGGAACTAGGTTTGAAAACTACATCGAGGCGACGCGTTTAAACCAGTTCATTCCTTTCGCACCGGCATAGGGCCGGTGGGGATTGCGAGATTTCGGCACTAAGTCAGCAGACCACGAGGCCGGTGGGTATAGCTCTAGTGCGACGCCACCACCTCTTGACGAGAGCGACACTCGTCGGGTACCACCGAGGCGTGCACCTTTTCGATTAAAACGACAACACCGCATTGCACTATGCACCAGTACCTTGAACTACTACGAGACATCCGCCAGAACGGTATCGACAAAGAGGACCGGACGGGGACCGGTACGCGATCGGTGTTCGGCCGCCAGCAACGGTACGACTTGTCGAGCAGCTTCCCATTGCTAACAACGAAGAAGCTCCACGTCCGCTCAATCATCCATGAACTTTTATGGTTCATTCGCGGAGACACGAACACCAAATACTTGAGCGACAACCGCGTAAAGATCTGGGACGAGTGGGCCGACGAGAATGGCGACCTCGGTCCAATCTACGGGAAACAATGGCGTAGCTGGCCGACGAGTCAGGGAGGCGCAATCGATCAACTCTCCGATGTAATCGAGCGAATCAAGCAAGACCCCGACTCACGACGGTTAATCGTCAATGCCTGGAATGTGGGGCAACTCTCTGAGATGGCGTTGCCACCATGTCACCTCCTGTTTCAGTTCTATGTTGGCAACGGCAGATTGTCATGCCAACTCTACCAACGCAGCGCCGACGTGTTCCTGGGAGTTCCGTTCAACATTGCGTCCTACGCACTTTTAACCCTAATGGTCGCCCAAGTTACCAATTTGAAACTAGGTGAATTTGTGCACACATTGGGAGACGCGCATCTGTACTGCAATCATTTCGAGCAGGCCGAGCGACAACTCAGTCGTGAAACCCGGCCGACTCCGCGGCTGGTTTTAGACCCCAGCGTGAAGGAGATCGAAGATTTCCGCTTCGAGCACTTTGAGCTGATCGACTACGATCCCCATCCGCATATCGCTGCACCTGTGGCCGTTTGACGTAATTAAAAATCGAGATGACAGCACGATTGACGATCGTTGTGGCCGTTTCTGAAAACGGTTTTATTGGAAAGGAAGGCGATCTTCCTTGGCGATTATCTGCAGACCTCCGCAGATTCAAACGCGTTACGATGGGCCACCACTTGCTGATGGGCCGGAAGACGTTTGAATCTATCGGTCGGCTGTTACCGGGACGCACTACCGCCATCTTGACCCGGTCCAGCGAATATTCGGTCGCCGGCGCAGTCGTTAGTACTTCGCTGGATCAGCTTGTCGATTCGATCAACGATAGCGAGATCTTCGTTGTCGGCGGTGGCGAAGTCTATCAGCTCGCATTGCCACGGGCGACTCGAATGCACTTCACTCGGGTCCACGCTACCGTGGAAGGCGATGTTACTTTTCCAGATATCGATTGGTCTCGATGGACTCAGATGACCACGGAATTCCAGCCTGCCGATGAACGAAACGAATTCGATTCGACCTATTCTCTTTTCGAACGCGCATGAGCCAAAAATGACAACTGTTGAATCTGACGAATTGATGCTTCTCACTCATCAGCTTCTCGAGTCGATCGCAGCCGCTGACTGGGAAACGTATGCCGATCTTTGTGACGAGACGCTTACCGCATACGAACCCGAGGCGCGAGGACATCGGGTTGTCGGAATGCCGTTCCACCAGTTTTACTTTGAGGCCGGGCCCGCTAAGGCCGTGCAAACTTCGATCATCGATCCACACGTTCGCCTGATGGGAGACTGTGCCGTCGTCACCTATGTTCGCTTAGTCCAACGCGCGACCGAACAGGGGTTCGTTTCCAGTCGCTTCGAAGAGACACGTGTTTGGCAGCGACAGGATGGTCGTTGGCAACACGTCCATTTCCACCGTTCGGCAAACGACTGACGGCAGGAAGAGAGGCGATCAAGAAACAAAAAAGAAAGCCCGCCGACGTTCGACAGGCTTTTTGTTATGGGTGTAAGAATACAAACGAGACAGATTTGGGTCTATTCTCGCAGGGAGCGAACCTCCATGCGTCCCCGCACTCAATTTCCGGTGGACTCACTCGCTCCTCCTTTCGTATCCAAGGCGGTTTCTTGATATTTTCCATCCACTCTCGGTCAGCCGGCTCGGCGTTTCACGTTTTGCGACTGACATCAATGTTTGTAGCAGATTCCCGCCAAAAATCGCAAACATTTGTCCTGGAAAATGATGAGATTCCAGCGTCAAACGGGACTGTGGTTCGCGTCGTGCAGATTGACGAAACAATGCGGGCCGCGCAGTGCCCCCTGATAGAGAGGTACCGGACGATCAACGTCGGACCGACTACCCGCTTCTTCGCGCGGCGGTTGCAGTGCTAGACTGTTGGACCATCGTGACTGAGGCGACCATGTCGTCGCTTCATCAGAAGGCGGGTTGAGACAACCAACAAGTCTAATGGGCCGTCCGAGGACCCTACTGCAGGTAGGACTGTGGCCCGCTAGAAACCCAATGATTGCAAAATACTACGCGAGGATCCTATGCAGGTCATCGATTGCGAAGCCGTGTTCCGCCCGTTGTCTCCCGAACTTCGCTTTCTGCCCGAAGGACCCTACGACCTTGGGCGGCAACAAATTAGCTGGGTGGCCATTCAACACGGTGCCGACGCAACTTCTGGCTCGATCAACATCCTCGATTTGGCGACGGGCCTGAACCAAAGCCACGACTTGCCTGGTCGACCGGGATTCGCTTTTCCGACAACAGATAACCAGCGATTTGTCGTCGGCATGGAGCGGCAAGTCGTTGTCTATGACATTGGCAGCGGCAAGTGTGTGCCGCTCGTTGATGCGAAGATCGAAAACGGAGTGCAGGGAACGATCATTAACGACGGTGAGTTCTTTGATGATGGCATACTATTCGGTTGCAAGGACTTGCAATTCAAGGAGGCGAAAGCCGGTCTCTATTTGTGGCGGCGGAGTGATCGCACTCTGCATTTGCTACGAGACGATCAGATCTGTTCCAATGGCAAAGTGTTAATCGGTAGCGACGGTCAATATCGCGTGTTTGATATCGACTCCCCGACAAAGCAGGTCGTTGAATACCAGCTAAACGTCGCGGCAGCCACATTTGAGAAGCAACGGGTCGTCGTCGATTTGTCAGACGGCGGCGTCTTCCCCGATGGGATGATTGCCTCACCGGACGGGACGGGGTTGATTATCGCACTCTACAATCCAGAGGATGCCGAGCATGGCGAGGCTCGTCAATACGCCATCGAAACGGGCGAGTTAGAGCGAGTATGGCGGGTTGCGAAGTCGCCGCAGGTCACCTGCCCTCAACTCGTGGTGGTCGACGGGCGCTGGAAACTCTTTCTGACCACTGCTGTGGAACAGATGTCTGCCGAACGACAGACTCGCTTTACCGACGCCGGTTCGCTGTTCCTGGGCGACACAGGATGGGATGCAGCCGACACGACCGTATCGCGGCGTTTTGCCTTGGAGTTGTAGATCGATTGACTGCCTTGCTGTACGGATCATCACGGATGTACTTGGTGCAAGTCAGTTCTAGAAAAGCGGTGACAAGTCACCGCACTCCAAATTTTTGTAGTGCTCAGGAGAGTTGGTCTGCCACGGCCAGTGGGCGACCACGCAGGTACTCGGCCACATCCATTGGCCGCTTACCGGCTGGCTGCACCGCGTAGATAGTGAGTACAGATTCGTCTCCGCAAGCAACGTGCAATTGGTCTTTTTCGGCGCGAATGACGGTGCCTGGCGTCGCATCGGTCGAGGCGTCGCAGAGCGCAGCAGACGAGTCAATGATCACTCGTACTGGATCTCCTTTGCTACGCGGCACGAATGTGAAAGTGCCTGGCCAGGGAGTGAACGCCCGCCGTTGTCGATCGATTTCTTCCGCGGTTCGCCGCCAATCGATTCGTCCGTCGGACTTCTTCAATCGCGGAGCTCGCGTTGCCAGCCGCTTATCTTGTGATGATCCGATCGAGTCGCTGCCGTTCCACGAGTGCAGTTTGGCAATGGATTCGAAAACGGCGGCGACGCCCAATTGTGACAGTCGCAGTTCCAGTGAGACGGCATCATCGTCTGCTGTGATGGACTCTTCCGTCTGGACCAGGCACGGACCGGCATCGAGTCGGGGCGTCATATGAATAACGGAAACGCCTGTCGTCGCGTCCCCGTTGTACAGCGCCCACTGGATTGGCGCGGCACCGCGGTACTTGGGCAGATACGAACCGTGTAAGTTGATCCCACCCAGCCTAGACGCACCCAATGTGTCGGCTGACAGGATCTGCCCAAAATCGCACACCACCAACAAGTCGGCGGCGAGTGATTGCAGTCGCTCACGAACCAAAGTTTCGTTTACGTCTGCCTCCGCAATAATCTCGACGCCCAATGCCTCGGCGGCTGAACGGGTCGGATTCTCTGTCGATCCGGGTTTACCACGCGACGGCTGGGTGAATAGGGCCGGCACGTCATGTTCACTTTCGACAAGTGCTCGAAATACGGGTACGGCAAAAGGCCCAGTCCCCATCATCACGATGCGCATCGACATTCTCCAGCACTAGTTCGTTATACGGTCGTGTGTCTTAGAGGCGATAAGGACTCAAATATAGAGTCCGACTGCACTCCAACTAGCAATATCGCTTTTCCAGTTTCTGCCGAGCCACCACGATTTCCTCGTCAGCAGCGACACTACCCTCACGCCGTTCCTCGTTAAACTGCACGACGACTTCGTCGATCTTCTCTTCCACGTCCAGGCGCAAATCGCTAGAGATTCGATCGATGAACATCACGCCGTTGAGATGATCAAATTCGTGCTGAATGACTCGCGCCAGAAATCCATCGACGGTTTCATCGATCTCGTTACCGCGGATATCGTACGCCTGAATGCGAATCTGTTTTGGTCGACGAACTGGGGCGTACACGCCAGGCAGGCTCAGGCAACCCTCCTCTGCCTCGTCACTCGCTTTGGGCTGACCGACAGTGGGATTGATAAAGACACGTTCTTCGCCCACACCTTCTTGCCCGGATTCATTGAGCACGAACAGTCGCAGTGGCAAATCTACTTGGTTGGCGGCCAGGCCGACACCACGATGTTCGTACATCAGCTCGAACATCTCGTCCACGTACCTCTTTAGTTGGGCATCTACCCGCACGATGGTCTTGGATTCGTAGCTCAGCGTGGGGTGTGGATAATGGACTATTCGGAACATGGTTAGATTTTGTTTATGCGGCGCGTGAGGATTTTAACGGACATCACACCAGCGAATCCACTGGGGAAGCGGCCGATTACTTCCAGAACAACGCCCGATGCGGGTAGAATGAGGTAGTACGAGTTTGGTCAACCAGTGTATACGATGAACGGGTAGTTTGACGATTGGGCGCAACACAAGCCTCACACATGCTTTCGGCGGTCATTTTTGGGATCGCGATCACTCTGTCGGCCGCCAAAGCCGATGAGGTGACGGTACGAACGGGCCCAAACACGGTGCGGCGAGTCACCGGCGAGATCGTCGAATACAACGCCGAAGTGCTCATGGTCCAACGGACTGGGCGCAAGGAGTCGTTCGAGCCGATAACGATCGAGAGTTTCGTCACGACCTGGCCAGCGTCCTACACCGAGGGCCGGAAAAAAATGGCCTCAAGCCAGTGGCAGGAGGCGATTGTCGATCTCCGCGAAGCCGTGGCGGATGAGAGCCGACTATGGGCTCAACGTCAGATCATTGCCGACACCGTGCGGTGCTATGCGGCGTTGGGCGAATATCAGAAAGCTGCGGCAACCTTCAAGGTCATCTATCGCAACACTCCAATCACCCGCCATCTGTCCGTCCTTCCAATCCAATGGTGGGTCGATAATTCCAATGCGGCAGAGCTGGAGACACTGAAATCATGGCTCCGCGACATCCCGCCCTTGAAGTTGGCGGCGGCGAGTCGACTTTTAACGTCACCACTTCGCCGCGAGGCGCAACAATCGCTACAAGACCTAGTCCTCGACACGAACCCACGAATCGCCATTCTAGCCACTTGCCAATTGTGGCGCGACGAGGTCGTTCAGGCCACGCCGGAAACCGTGGCGAGATGGGAAGAAAAGTTGCAACGGCTGAGTCCCGACCTTCGCACCGGGCCGGCGTATGTCGTCGCGGCGACCCTTGCCCGACAGGGCGACTGGCAGGACGCTGCCGAGTTGTTTCTTCGCTGCCCAATCCTGTTCGGGAACCAACACGAACTGGCCGCGCAATCATTATTGGCCGCTGCCGGTTCCCTCGAAAAACTAGACCGCCACCGTCAAGCTGCGACATTGTATCGCGAGATCATCACACGATTTCCAAAGTCAAAATGTGCTTCCCAATCGCAACAACTCCTTTCCAATCTCGACCCGTCCTGAATTCTCTTCTGTCTCCGGAGGATCATGTGATCCGCTTTCTACCTGCCAAGCGTTCCGCGTATTCATTGTTTTTTTTCCTGCTTCCGGTCACCACGTTCGCTCAGCCAGTCGCAGCGAAAAAGGAAGCAACCACATCCGCCCCAGACGGATTTCTAGACATTCTGTTTTCTGGAGGTTGGGTCGGGTTATCGATCATCTTGGCTCTCTGCGCGCTTTCACTGACGGCTGCCTATTTGGTATTCGAGCATCTGATGACACTGCGCCGAAAAGACGTCGTACCGGATGGGATCAGTGACGCTGTTCAACAGGCGCTGCGATCGGGCCAACTGGCTGCGGCCGAGAAGATCTGCGTGGATCGGCCCAGTTTCTTATCGTTCGTGTTGCTCAACGGTTTGAGTGAAGTGGACGGTGGTTGGAATTCGGTAGAAAAAGCGATGGAGGAAGCGGCTGCGGAACAAGCCGCTAGGCTCTTTCGACGGATCGAATATCTATCCGTGATCGGGAATATCGCGCCGATGGTTGGTCTATTGGGCACGGTTACCGGGATGATCTTTGCCTTCCAACAGGTCGCAGCGACGGATGGGGCCGCCGGTGCGGGTGACTTGGCGGAGGGTATTTACCAGGCGCTGGTTACAACTGTTGGCGGACTTTTGGTCGCGATTCCATCGCTTGGTGCGTTTGCCATTTTCCGCAATCGCGTGGACCAATTGGTAGCCGAAGCCGCCTTTGTCGCGCAGTCTGCCATGAAGCCCTTGAAACGTCGAGCCCGTCGTGGTTCATCGAGTCCGCCGGCAGCACCTCCCCGAGGAGGGACGAAATAATGCGAGTCCCTCGAATCGCGAGAAGTGGCTCGGTCGGGTTCAATATGACGCCGATGATCGACGTCGTGTTCTTGCTTATCATCTTTTTTTTGGTCTCCAGTCACCTCGCTCGACAGGAGACCCACATGGAATTGCCTCTTCCCGTGGCCGCGAGCAGCGGCGAAGACGATCTTGACAGCAATCGACTTATCGTCAATATCCTGGATAGTGGAGAGTACCGATTGGCGGGTCGCCGAGTGGCCCAAAAGAAGCTGGTTCAGCGGCTGGCCGAGCGTCAAACGGAATCGGTTGAGCCTCTTGCCGTGAAGATCCGCACTAGTCGCCGCGCTCCCTACCGACACGTGTCGGGCGTCCTGGCAGCTTGTGCCACCGCAGGAATCGAACGCGTCACGTTTGCAACTTACCGCGATAGGAACTAACGGTGAAGGTTCCCAGTAGCCGAGATCGACGGGGCGGCGATATTGACGCCACCATGACGCCGATGATTGACGTCGTCTTCCTGCTACTCATATTCTTCGTCTGGACTGCGAGCTTTCATCTTCCCGAGTTTGCGTTGCCGACAAGTGTTACGACCATCGACGGGGTGACATCTGTCCCAACAGACCCACCCCCTGAGCAGGACTTCGAGGAGATTGTGGTCCGAGTCCAGCTCGAAGGCGGTAATACGGTTTGGCAAATCAACGACCAACCACAGCCCAGTCTTGCCGCAGTTCGTGATCGGCTGCAACAGATTGCATCGATAAATCCCGACGTTCCCATCATCATTCACCCGGATGATGAAGTGGAAGCGGGTGATGCCATTGATGCTTACGACATGGCTCGGCTGCTGCAGTTTACTCACGTTGCACTTGCCACATCCCTTAAACCAGTTTCTTCAACCCCATAATGCCCACACGCCGGCCCAATTCCTGCGCCGCCAAAGCCTGCTGCTTGCTGGCTATCATTTTGGCTGTCCAGACATCGCTGGTCACAGCGCAGGATTCACCGACTCTCGACCAACGGTACGTCAAGGGTTTGCGAGAACGCGGCTTGCTGGAACTTGCCGAGCGGGCTTGCCGAAAACAGCTGGATGCTGATGGCGATGACGAGGACGTCTGGACCGGCGAACTCCTCCGCGTGCTCGCGGAAAGAGCATTAGCCGCTGAGCCTCAGGAACGAGTTAGCCTTTGGCTTGACGCCGAGAAACTGGCCACACGCTTCGCTCGAGAAAACGGCGACCACCCACGGGCCATACTGATCGAAATTCAGATGGGACTCAATCACTTGGCTCGAGGGCACGACTTGCGAATCTATGCGGACCTGGTAGCAGCAGCCGACGTGGAACCTGCTCTCACCGCGCTGGCCGATGCGGACCGAGTGTTTGAAGAGATTGACGAAAAGCTCCTGGTGATGATCGCCAAAGCCGGCACACGACGATCCGCGAACCTAACTCGAGACGATCTCTTCGCGTTACAGAACAAGGTCGTCCACGATCGCTCCCAGATCGCACAACAAAGAGGCCTTTGCTACCCTTCCGGCTCGCCAGATCGAGCCGCGGCGATGGGTGAAGCGTTAGAGTTCTTAAAGCAAGGGCTTACTCGCCTCGACCGAAATTCGCCTCTCGCTTATCGGATGAAAGTGGAACGGGCTGTCTGTTTCCGCGAATTGGGTGACCCGACGTCCGCTTTTGCCATACTGGCACCCCTTGCGCGGAGACCCGTTGATGACGAGTTAGTGCCGTTAGTTCGCAGCGAGCGACTCCGGCTGGCGATCGCCCGCGATGACGCCACGACCGTCCAGCGGTCGCTATCCGATGGCGATCCCCGTCTTCGCTCGTCACCCGACTGGAAACTCGCTCGCCTCGAAGGTGCTGTGTTTCTCTGGCTGGTAAACGGTCAGAATGATCGCGTCGCCAAACGGTGGCGGGACGAGGCGTTATCGATCGTAAAGACTATTGAAGTCGAGTATGGCGGTTATTGGGCCCGTCGCGCCAACCGCACCCTGATCAAGTCGGCGACCGGCATCGCTGACCTGGAAGTGTTGCAGCGGAGTGCGGACGAATTTTATCTGCGCGGACAATTGGAAGAGGCCCTAACTGCATACGACAAGGCAGCCGCCGCAGCTGCCGATGCACAGGACCCATCAGCGCAATTCCTGACGATGTACCGGGCGGCAAAAGTTGTCCAACAACTCGGTGACTCGGTCGAATTCCTCCGTCGCTTGAAACAGATTGCCACCCAATTACCCGATTACAGCAATAGCGACGATGCTCATCTGCTGTTGATCCGCGAACTGGTCTCGGTTTCCCAAAAGGACCCGAAATTCCTTGACGAGTACCACAAGGCGTTGACGTTCCATATTCAACAATGGCCGATGGAGAATACTACCGACCAGGCGCGGGTGTGGTTGGGCATGTGGCAAGCTGGCAAGGGGCAAGAGGCGGAGGCAATCCGCACTTACCGGCAAGTTGGTCCGCAGAGTAGTCTGTTCCCGGACGCCCTCGACGGCCTGCGCGGGATCTGGATGCGACGCCTTTCTCAACACGTGGAGGAACTCGATGAGGCGCTTGAGACATTCAAGAAGGCGATTCCCGACCCACCGACCGACGAGTCGGTTCGGATCTTGACTATCGCTGCTTGGAGCGGTGCACAACTGTCACTGTACTACGCCCCCGACCGGGTTTCCCAATGGCTGCCTCAACTAACCGACGCCTGGAGTCGCTGCGACGATAACCGATTGAAGGCCAGAATGTTGCCGATGTACTTGGCCATGTTGGCGGAAACGAAGAACGGTGAAAAAGCGATCGCTCTGTTGGATCGAGAAAAACCACCCGCTGATTTATTGTTCGACACAGCGCGAGAATTCGTCGTTCTTGTGGATCGTCCAGACCCACGTCAGGCGACCAGTAAACTGTTATTGAAAGTGATCGAACGGCTGCGGGACCTGCCTGACACGGCGGACAAACCGGCTCTCGACGTGTGGGAGGCGACGGCTGCTGATGTGGCAGGCGAATCGGCAAGAGCCGTAGAGATCTACCTGCGGCTGCTAAAAAAGACGCCGGCAGACGTCGGCTTAAGACGCAAATTTGCCAAATCCCTCGGTCAGTCGGATGATGAAAAAACGCTTACCGACAGCCTCAATCAATGGCGGATTGTCGCCGGCGGCTCAGTGAAGGGTCAGGACTCGTGGTTGGAAGCTCGTTTCGAGATCGCCCAAATCTACTTGAAACTCGGAAATCGCGACGAAGCCATCACACGCGTGCGTTACTTGTTGCTGACCAGTCCGCCAAGTGAACCGTGGAAGTCGCGATTCGAGAAGCTGCTGGAAAAGTAGCGTCGACCGTGGGAATCGTTCCGGCCGCAAATCTGGCCAGGAACGTTGCACCGTAGCCAACACGATCGCAACCACTCAGAGTTGACACATCACTTAGCTTTACACATCACATAGCGCGACGGCCTGCTTTAGGCCGGCAAGCGGGTCACCTACGGGAATGAACTCTTGGCCGACAAAACCCTGGTACCCGATCTCTAGCAGCGCCTTCATGATCGGAGGATACTGCAGTTCTTGTGATTCGTTCAGCTCGCCACGACCTGGGTTTCCCGCAGTGTGAATGTGCCCAATGTGATCTTTGTGCTGGTGAATGCGACGGATCACATCGCCGTTCATGATTTGCACGTGGTAGATGTCGAACAGCAACTTGAGGTTTTCGGAACCGACGCGTTGAATGATGTCGACACAGTATTCGGTGTCATCACCCTGGTACCCGGGGTGTCCTTTCATGGGATGCGTGTCGTCGCGCGTGTTGAGCATTTCGAGACACAGCGTGACTCCCTTCTTCTCGGCGTAGCCAACCACTTTTTTGAATTGCGCGACGCAGTTGTCCGCGCCCTCTTCACGTGATATTCCGTCGGCCATGCCAGTAAATGCGATGACACGCTTGCACCCGAACCGCGAGCATTCATCAATCGATTTCAGAGTGGCTTTCTTCAGTTCGTCAAAGTGCTTCGGGTTGTTGAAGCCCCTGGTAAACGGAGGGCCGTCTCCCATATCGATCGTACCAATGGCGCATTCCATCTCATGTTTCTTCAGCGTTGAAAAGTGCTCCGGCGCGATCAGCTCGACGCTCTTGCAGCCCAGTCGCTTCGCGATCACAATCGTTTCTTCGACGGTCCAATGCTCCGCAAAACACCATTGCACCACCGACTGACGGATCTGTCCTTTTTTCACGACGGGCTCGCCGGCCGCGGTCGCTGCGCCGTGTGTCACCATGGCAGCTCCTACCAGGGCGCCGGTCGAGGCGCTGACAAAGGTTCGTCGATTCAGTTTTGCGTCTTGAGCTTCAGCCATGCTGCAACCTCGCGAATTGAACGAGCGTATTGGCCATTGATTATCGTATTCGTGCGACGTCGGTGGAAGTAGCTAAATGGGAAATTGAACCCAAAGCATCGGCGAGAGAATGCGTCATTCGCAGCATCCGTCGTCGGCGTCGCCTACATGACCCTGCTCACAGGTCCGGACCTGCTACATCCGTTCCGCCACATT
>DUDC01000052.1:0-6652 GCA_012959465.1 Planctomycetaceae bacterium | reverse complement strand
ATCATTCCGAGCTGAATGGTCCGACCGACCATGTCACACAAGACCAATCGGCTGTGACGTAGTTCTTCTGACTCCGCCTTCAACACCGCGTTTTCTTTTTTACTGTAGAAACGAGAAAACACCTGCGACAAGTCGTACAAGTAACTGGTGAGGAGGTTTGGACGATAGTCCACAACCACATCGTCAAGTGTTTCGGAAAGACGCAGCAGGCAAACCGCGATCGCCCGTTCATCGGCATTGGTGAGTTTCACGAGGGGTTTTTCACGGAACGGCGATACGTTCAAGTCCTCTTTCAAGAAGATGTTTCGAACGCGAGCGTAGGCGTATTGCAGGTAGGCAGCCGTGTTGCCTTTCAAGTCCAACATCTTGTCGAAGTCGAACTCATAGTCACTCTCTCGGTTATGTGAAAGATCGTTATATTTGACGGCCCCGTGCCCCACGACATTGGCGACAAGTCTTCGTTCCTCGGTCGACAACTTGCCATCCTTATCGGTATCCTCGACCACCATCGCTGCGCGACGCACTGCCTCGTCCAGCAGTTCTTCCAATGCTACCGAATCACCGGACCTAGTCTTGATCGGCTTTCCATCGCTGCCGAGCACGGTGCCGAAGCTGACATGCGCGAACTTGACTTGGTCGAACCCACATCGCCGAGCGACGGCAAATAGTTTTTCAAAGTGGTCACTCTGCCGCTTGTCCACGATATAGAGAATCTCGTCGGGATTCCACTCTTGCACACGGTACTGAATTGTCGCTAAGTCGGTGGTGGCGTAGAGAAATGCGCCGTCCTTCTTACGGATGATCATCGGCGTGTCGAAACCGTCCAAGAAAACGCAAATTGCCCCTTCGCTCTCCGTGGCGAATTCTCGAGAAATCAGATCGTCGACCACGCCTTCCAACCGGTCGTGATAAAAACTCTCGCCCAACTCGCGGTCGAATGTAATGTCCAGCCGATCGTAGATTTTCTGAATTTCCACTCGACAGTGCGGTAGGAACTCGTTCCAAAGTCGCAGATTCTCCTCATCGCCACGATGGAGCAATGCCGTTTCGGCCAGCACCGCCTGACCGATGTTGGCGTGTTGATCGGCGAGAGCCTGAAGCTGTGTCGACGATTCGATGGATTCAATCGTCTCGGCGAGCGATTCACACCCTTCTCGTTTGTCCTTCAAGCCATTGCGGAGACTGTTGAGTTGGCTTTTCTGCTTTTTCGCCACCTTCTTGTCAGCGTCCAAAGGTGCGGCGGAAAGTTCCTCCAATTTGGCTTGCTCAGCCGCAATTTGTTCGTTGAGTTGCGGTAGCTTTATCTTGGCGGCGTGAAAGCCAATCAGCTGATTGACGAGCCGGTAAAGCCGGCTGAGTTCGGCGACAGGACCCTCATTGAATTTTGCCGTGTCGACGAAGTTCTTGTAGCCGTAAATGATCATTCCGAATTGTGTGCCCCAATCACCGAGGTGATTGTCGCTGATCACGTTGTGACCGAGAAATCGCAATATGCCACAGATCGAGTCGCCGATGACGGTGGAGCGAATGTGCCCGACATGCATGGGCTTGGCAACGTTGGGCGAGGAAAAATCGACGATCACCATTTTGGGGCTCTTGGTCGGCGTGACACCAAGGCGGTCGTCCGATGCCGCGTGCTGCAACGACTCGGCCAGGAACTCGTCCTTCAATCGCAAGTTGATAAAGCCGGGCCCAGCGATTTCTGGGGGCTCACACATTGCCGAGACGTCCAATCCGGCGACGATCTCGGCGGCAATTTCGCGGGGCGGTTTGCCGAGCCACTTCTTGAGCGACATGGCACAATTGGCCTGGTAGTCTCCGAATTTGGGATCCTGTGACGGCCGGATCATGTCCAAGATCGATTCGATCGGCGGCCCGTCTTCCACGTCCCGAAGCAGATCGGTGATCGGTTGCGAAAACTGGCTGCGAAGTTCGTGCAGGAGATTCATGGCTGTTCGCTGTGTGAACAAATCAACGAGTAAAATCTGGGCCAAATGGGTTCGCTCCGCGGCCCCCCGAAGCAGCGTGCAACGATACAGCGCCGACCGATTTCATGTAAGTCGGTGCAGGGCGACGTGGACGTCGCCAAATAGGGGGTGAAGCGGACCCTGGCCGTTTTGTCTCCAACCGGTAGAATAGTCGGCGGAAGCGAAACGCCGCACTTGATACCGTCCGCACGTGGACAAACGTTTTTTGTGAAAAAAGAGATGAACAATTCATGGTGGAAAACAAATCCAACGCCGACCGAGCTCTTCAGTTGGCTCTAGCAGCAGCCGAGGTAGCTGCGGAAAACCGCGGGCAAGATGTCTTGGTGCTCGACATGCGGAAACAGACGGCACTGTTTGACTACTTCGTCATTGCCACCGGCACCAGCCGCCGGCAGATTCATGCCATGAGTGAGGAGGTCGACCATAAGCTGGAGGACGAGCTAAACGACGCGAGAATGAGTGTCGAGGGATACCGCGAGAGTCGCTGGATTGTGCTCGACTACGGCAGCGTCGTCATTCACCTTTTCGATGAATTGACTCGACAGTTTTACAACTTGGAGAATCTCTGGGCGGATGCCAAGAAGGTGGATCTGACCGATGTGGTCCCCAGCGAAGCCCAGCACCTAGGTGAAGTCGGCGTTGGACACACCGCGAGCGTCGCTACCGACGGTCAGCCCGACCCGAGTCGCCCATCGTCCTAAACGATTTTTCAATACAAGCACGAAGCGCCAGCGAGTGAGTCTTTTGCCGCTCTCATGACTCACTCGCTGGCGCTTCGTGCTTGTATTGCTGTCTCGTCAAGATGTTAAAGAAATGACGGAGCAATGCGGATTTGAGCCACGGTCCGTAGGGACGTTTTTTGGTGGCGCGGAACCGGACGCAAAAAAAAACGGCCCCGGTTCCGTCGGAACCGGGGCCGTTTGCAATCATCGGGTTTTATCTGTGGGCCTAGAAAATGCCCATCGCCATCAGGCTGTAGCGAACAACCAGGCCAGCTGCCACGACACTTACCATGCTCATCAACTTGATCAGGATGTTGAGGCTGGGACCACTGGTATCCTTAAAGGGATCGCCAACCGTGTCGCCGACGACTCCGGCCTTGTGAGCTTCGCTTCCTTTTCCGCCGTGGTGTCCGGCTTCGATGTACTTCTTAGCGTTATCCCATGACCCACCCGCGTTGGCCATGAAAATGGCCAGGCAGAAACCGCAGGTCAATGTCCCGACCAGCAGACCGAGGACACCACCAACACCCAACAACAAACCGACGACCACTGGAGTAAGTAGTCCCAATAGTGAAGGCAGGATCATTTCCTTTTGTGCGGCGGTCGTGCTAATTGCAACGGGCGATGTATAGTCTGGCTGCTGTTCGCCAGTCATGATCCCGGGCATTTCACGGAATTGTCGACGCACTTCTTCAACCATACCCTTGGCTGCTCGACCAACGGCTTTCATCGTCATGGCGCAGAAGACGAAAGTCGCCATTGCACCGAGAAAGATGCCGACGAGTACTTTGGGGTTCATCAACGACGCGTCGTAATAGGTGGTAAAGTCGGGTAGTGTCGCCGCCTTGACGTTGATCAAAGACGCAGAAGAACTCGTAAAACGAGCCACGGGGTGCCCTTGTTCTTCGGATGCCTCTTCATCCCATTCGATGAAACTGGCGGCTATCTTGCCCGGACCATCGCGGAATGAGATCTCCGACCACGATTCGCCCAGTCGACGCGTATCACGTGGCATGGCGAGAAAGTAGACAGTTTCTTCGTCCTTACGGGCGACCACAAAACCGGGAGACACTTTGACAAATTCGCCCTCGCCGACCGTCTGCGTTTTGACAATTTCCTCGCCCCACCGCTCAAAGCCCACGCGAACTTCCTCGATGTAGGCGGCCAGTAGTGCCAAGGCCGTCAGGGCAGCCGAGCCAATGGCAAATCCCTTGCCGGTCGCGGCGGTGGTGTTTCCGAGGCTATCCAACGCATCGGTCCGCTCGCGAACGATCGGCTCCAACCCGGCCATTTCGGCGTTGCCGCCTGCGTTGTCAGCAATCGGCCCGTACGCGTCAGTCGCCAAAGTAATTCCCAGGGTGCTCAACATGCCGACTGCGGCGATTCCGACGCCATAAATACCGAGGGCAAAATAACGGACATCTGTAAATTCCCAACCGGATGCGAATCCGAATGCCAACAGCGTGCCAACACAGATGACGATTACTGGAACCCACACACTCAGCATCCCGTCGGCAATGCCGCCGATGATAATGGTTGCCGGTCCCGTCTCGGCCTGCTCGGCGAGGTTCTTGGTCGGAGTGAACTCGTCACTGGTCGCGTACTCGGTCCATTTCCCGATCAGCCAGCCAGCGGCCAGGCCAACAAAAATACTAAAGGCTACGCCAGGCATCCCACCGGGTCCACCGATCAAGGTCCCCGGTGTTCGCGGCATCAGCAGATAGGAGAGACCAAACGCGGCCACGATCACAAGAACAGTTGACAGGTTGATCCCTCGAGCCAGCGCTTGCAGCAAGTTCTTTTGCGTTGCATCTTCACCGGTGCGGACCATATAAATGCCGGCGATGGAAAGGAAAATGCCGACCGCCGCGATGGCCATCGGCAGAAGTAAGGCCTGCATCTGCATTTGGTGGGAAGTTTCGCCATCGGGCAGCAGATCCTGCCCTGCGTAGGCGGCGACGCCCAACGCCGCAGTAGCCAGGATTGAACCGCAGTACGACTCGTACAAGTCGGCACCCATGCCGGCGACGTCGCCGACGTTGTCGCCAACGTTGTCTGCAATCGTTGCCGGATTGCGGGGATCGTCTTCAGGGATGCCCTGCTCGACCTTGCCGACCAAGTCCGCACCGACGTCGGCCGCCTTGGTGAAAATGCCGCCCCCGACACGAGCGAACAGCGCCTGGGCACTGGCACCCATCCCGAAGCAGAGCATCGTTACGGTGATTTCTGTCAGAGACAAGACCTTGTCGGTAATCATTGGCCAGACCCAATAGAGAAATCCGAACCACAATGTGATATCAAGCAGACCCAGACCGACGACCGTCAACCCCATGACCGCACCGCTGCGAAAGGCAACCTGCAGGCCCTGGTTGAGTGATTTTTGCGCGCCGGCGCACGTTCGACTGCTGGCCCAAGTAGCCGTTTTCATTCCGAACCAACCAGCCAGACCGGAGAAAAAACCACCGGTGAGGAAGGCGAACGGTACAAACGGGGACTGCACTTTAAGAACGAAAGCAGCGACCGACAATAACGCGATGATGACCACAAAGAAACCGGCCACGACCTTGTATTGTTGCTTTAGGTAAGCGTTCGCACCCTCGCGTACAAAACCAGCAATCTCGATCATCCGCGCGTTGCCTTCGTCGGCGGTCATCATCTGCTTAAAAAACAAGTACGCCTGAACCAAGGCAACGACCGACGCAACCAAAGCTAACAGCCAGATGACAACAAACTTGCCTTCGCCGGCTCCGCCCCCACCTGCGCCATCCTCAGCAGCATGCGCCAACAATGGTGTAAGCAGTGGTATGGCGGCTGACGCGAGCAACTGCATTGATGTGCGGACCGGGGATTTCCGAGTCCATTCCTGTCGCCTGATCATTTTTGGGGAGACCTTTGCTAACGATTTTACCTATGGGTCGTGAGAAAATGGCTTCGAGAAACTGTCTTACCCCGCCAACCAACCACGTGCCGGCCGGAACGAGTGATACTGCCCTCGTTGCAGATGTAGCTTTTTCTTAACACTGCGTTGCGAAAAAGAGCCGGTCCGCAGAGGTAAGAAGAGCCACGTTGCCGTACGCGCGCTGCAAAACGGGAGGTACCGGAGCAACCGGGCCAGAAAGAGACCGAATCGAGTGGGGGGGGTCGCCTGGAGACCATCCGAAGTCACCGGAGGCATCCCGCTGGGAGGCGGGATCGTAAAAAATGCGGGAATTTCTCGAACGGCCAGGAAGTGTACACGTGTTTCACAATCCGTGTCAACACAGGCGATTAGGTGGCCTGTGGCGACTGCGCAAAACGAACAAACCGGCCACATCTGAAACGTGGCTCCACGGCCCACAATCAGTTATTTTAGGGGGGTTCCTCGCAATCTGGCGAACCGCGGTTGACGGGCAGTCCTTTTTTTCTCTATTGAAGATCCACGAACTGCAATAAAGTACTTGGAGTTCAGGGTCCAGCCGATTATCCTTACAATTAGCGCTGGATAACGGGCCATCGTTCTCTCAGTATTCTCGTGTCATCTGTCGGCACGAGAGTTGAGCGCTTCAGGGGTCTGGCAACGGGCGAGGTTGTCGGAGCGAGAACAGGTTGGAGGAAAACCACAAGATGAAATTGAATACACTTGGCAGCTTCCTTGCGTTCACCGCAATTGTAGCGCTATCCGTCACGTCGTTTGCCGCGAGTCCTCGTAGATCCGGCAAGATACAGATTCATGAGAAGGTCGTGGGTCTATTCGAAGGCATGGAGTCTGGCGACTTGCATGTCCGATTGATCACCAAGAATGCCGCCAAAGGCAAAGTGATCATCGAAAACAAGACGAAATTGCCGATCACGATCAAGCTGCCGGCAACCTTCGCTGGTGTTCCTGTTGACGCACAATTTGGTGGCGGCGGCATGGGCGGTATGGGTGGCGGCGGCATGGGTGGCGGCGGCATGGGTGGCGGC
>DUDC01000051.1:13463-37623 GCA_012959465.1 Planctomycetaceae bacterium | reverse complement strand
CCTCGTCGATCGGCGCGGATACGTCGATAACGTTCATCATTGCCGTGGTATAGCCGCTGGACAATACCTTGCATCCGCGGACAAAAATGCGGACATCATAGCTACCCAACGGATCAGCCACGGTTCGATCCGTGCGTAACACGCCGGCCGTCTTGTTTTCCAGTTGTCGAGGCTTGCCATCGCCGAACTTGATCGCTCGTTTCGGATTTAGGTACCATGTGATGCCATCGGCTACGTCCACCGGTTTGCCGGTCGGTTTCACGATGGTTCGGATCACCTTTACGTTTTCGGTCGGATATTTAACTTCTAGCCCGATGGTGGCAGCTGGGCCTGTGAGAAAAAAACACCAATGGCGATCATCTTCAAGATTCCGTTCATGGATCTCCTTCAATGTTTAGCGGCCGTACTCAAACGTTGGCACGCACCCATCCTTGGACCGCATTGTCGCGCTGCCCGCCACCCTCCAGATATGCCGTCTTAAGCTTGCTGAGCGAGTCGTTGGGAAAGGCTCTGATATTCTCTTCTACATTGAAGCCGTAGATCTTGGCGGCGTTCAATCCAAAGATGTTGGCCTTATCCTGTTTGGTCAGTTTTTTGTAGCCGAACTTCTCGCAGAGTGCGTCGCTGATTTGGAATCGTTTCATGGCATCGATGACCCATTGCGGGGATCCCCACCACAGGCAGTCGGTACCCCAAACGACATGGTCCGATCCATAGTATTTTACGTTCTTGCCGATCAGGTGCTGACACATGACCGGGTGCATGATCGACAACAGCCCAAACGAGGAACCAATCTCGGGGTAGACGTTGGTCATGTCTGGATTTCGCTGTTTGATCTTCATCAGTTCAGCGTGCCAAGCAAAATCGCCAGTGGTGGGATCGAAGAAACCCTCCTTTTTGAACTGTGGTTCGCCAGGTCCATGCTTGAGTGCGGAATGGTAAGCGATGAATGTCAGATCGGGGTGATCCTTGGCTGTCTTCTCAAGGTCCCCCGGATGGGCAAAGTGGCCGAGCGTGCGAGACTGGGACGCAAAACCTTTGTGTACGCTAAAAATCTTCAGCCCTAGCTCTTTTGATTTCTCATAAAACGGATATGCCATTTTTTCGTCGTCCATCCGGAAGCCATCGCCAGAACGACCAGGGTCGGTGTGGCAATACCACTTCCAACTGTCGATTCCGTAGGTCTTTACCTCACGCTCCATCTGTTCAAACAGAGCCGGAAAGTCAGGTGAGTTCGTATTTCGATTCCAATAGTGGTTTGGTGCACAATTGCCTTGGCAGAAGGCGCGCGTGCCTCCGGCCAGTTCATTCAACTCCTTCTTCCGCTGAGACATCAGCCAACTGGGCAGAATTCCACCTCGACGATCACGCCCTTCCGGTACCTTTCCGGCCAGTTTACGGTTGATTTCACGTCCGGGGACACCGGAAATGACGCCAACACTCGTCTCACTGTCGAAGAAAATCTCCTTTACATAATTGACGAAGCTGTATGCGTCAGCGTTTTCTGTCAGCTTAAAACCCATGTTCCGCACGAATTCGGCTTTGCGAAAACCGAGGGCAACACCGTTGGTAAAGTGCGTCTGTACGTCCATGATGAAGTACTCGCCCTTGGGAAACTTCTCTTCGGTAGCAGCTTCATCTAACGTCTCGGCCGCGTCCACTTCCCAGTTGGGCCCGTAGATCGTGTTCGATGCCAAGAAAGCGGTCGCCATGCCCATCGACGTCCGCATGAAATCACGTCGTGGCATGCCCAACTTCTTGGCATTTTTTTCCGACATCTCTCCGATCAGCTGTTCCCATTGCCGTTGTTGCTTGCTCTGAGGCCGCGGCAGGAATTCTTCGTTGGAAACCGCCTGCGTTGGGACTGGTGAGTCGACGCCGTTCTGTTGGTCACGCTGCCATTTTGGAATCCACATCTGAGTCCTCGCTATTCCGCTAGAGTTGACATTTCCGTATTGAGGCATCCCTCGCACTCGCGTCGAATCACCGTTGGGCGTTACTAATACAATACAGTTTTGACACGGTGCGAATAAGTAGTTTTCCTTGACTAACTGCTGGCGACGACAAACAGAGCTCGTCCAGTGAGTTCGTGTGCAGCAGCTTGAATTCCGGGCCAGCTTCCACCACGTGCGTCTCGCCGGTTTCGCTGAGGAAGAACAGTTTGCCGTTGTAAGCCCATGGCGAGGCCGTGAAGGACGAACCTGAAGGGAACCGGTTTTTACCGTAGATTTCCTCGCCCGTCGTTGCATTGTGGCAGGTCAAGAAGCCACGATCGAGCAGTGTGTAATACGAGTTTTTATACACAATCGGCGACGGATTGTACGGTCCGGCTTTCGGTTGATACCAGGCGATGAATTGGTTTGAGGTCTCGTCTTCTTTCAACGAGATATCACCAGACGCTCCAGGTTTGATGGCAAATATTGGACGATGCGAGTCACCGATATAGCCCGACGTGATATAGAGGAGGCCATTTGACGCGAAGGGCGAGGGAATGACGAGGTTCGACATCCGGCCGTCGAATTCCCATAGCAACTTGCCCGAGAGATCGTACGATCGGTTCTTCCCACGCCCACACGTGACGATCTCGGTTCGCTGCTTGTTCTTCCATAGAAAGGCAGTGGCCCAGGTGCTGGTCTCTTCCCGCTCGGTGCGCCAACGTTGTTTTCCTGTTTTAGCGTCAAACGACGCGATGTACGATTCCTGTTGGTTGTCGTACACAATGATCACTTGGCCGTTGTGGACGATCGGCGAGGACGCGGCTCCGTAGTCCAAGAATGTCTTCTTCATTGGAATATCGTGTGACCAGAGCAGCTCGCCGTCAAAGTCATAACAATACAATCCAACATCGCCAAACAGTGCATAGAGTCGCTTACCATCGGTTGTCGGCGTTTCCGTGGCATAGGTACTCTTGGGATGTCTGGGGATTTCTGGTTCGCCGACGTGAGCTTCTCGTTTCCACAGCTGCTTTCCAGATTTCAGTTCGAAACAGTAGACCAACCAATGATGCACGCCTTTGGCGGGCGTTCTGACTCCTCTGCCCAAGTAGAGGCCCTTCTTTGGGGCCACATTTTCTTCCTCGCCGACAACGGTCGTCAAGAAGACCCGGTCACCCCAGACGATTGGACAAGACCATCCGACGCCTGGGATTTCGGCAACCCAACGGACGTTGTCCGTTTTGCTCCACTGAATTGGAAGTCGCGAATCATCCTTAGCCACACCATCGGCCTGGGGACCTCGGAACCGAGGCCAATTGTCTTGGCCCGATACGGAAATCGCCGTCATGGAAAGCGATATTGCCCCAACAAGAAAGATGAATCGCACTAGATTCAACCCACAAATCCGAGTGGCCGTTCGCTTGCACATCTTCGACCTCGCTATTCCGCTAGAGTTGACATAGGCACTCGCCCAGGCATCGGGTTAATGTAACTGCACGCAATCGTAACCCGAAGCGTCAGCGAGGGCGACAACGGCAGGAATTCCTTCTGAATTCACTTCTCGGCAGAGCCAACTCCGCCTGGGGCGCCTGTCCCATTATCATCACCCGTTTTTGGCGGGTTGGCCTGCGCGTCGGCGGTGGCCGGCGCTTGAGGATAGTCCGGCTTGAAAACAGATTGTACGTAGTGGACGAGGTCCCAACGCTTTTCTTCAGCGATATTGAGGTAGCTTGGCATGGGGCCAATTGTGGGTCCGCCGGAGATGATGCGGAACAAGTCGCTGGACGCCGCCCCGCTGCGAAACACTTGGTTTGTCAAGTCACGTGAATGTTCGATCGGTCGGTTCATTTCGTCGAGCCAACTGTCGAAGCCACCTTCCCACCGAGCCAATCCGACCGGTTTTGATTTGTTGCTCTGATGACACTTAACACATCCCTGTTCAATAAAGAGAATTCGTCCTCGCGTGACCGATTCGAGCGTGACTGTTGGTTCCTCGCCTATCTCTAGCGGCGCTGCGGACCAATTGCCGATGTCCGAGTCAAATCGATTGACAACGGTCTCGTCATAGTCGTCATAGAAACCGGCTAGGCTCTTGATGAACTCGACTAACGACCAACGGTCTTCGGCACTCAAGTGGCGGAAGGGTGGCATCGTTGATCCATACAGTCCGCGGGTAAGTGTCCGATAAAGGTCGCCGTCTGTCGGCACCGTGCCGTACTCTGTTGATCGGTTCTTGAATTTTCCATACCAGAAATTACGGGGGAAATTGCCTGTGTACCATCGCTGTGTCGCCGAACCATTACCACGACCGTACGGCCCATGGCATTGACTGCAGTGCTGTTGAAAAAGGCCCAGGCCGCGTTCCAAGGTAGGGAGGTCGAAATAGAGTGCGAAGATCGCCTCGGGGTCCACCGTGAAAAAGGGGCTGTGCATTTCAATCGGCACGTTGTCTGGAACGCCAGCAGACTCACGGAATACCTGTTCCGCCCGCACTAACGCATCTTTGTGTAGCACGAGTGAAGTGACGGAATTCTGGGATGCTTCCCGCAGGCGATCGAGAAAGGTATCGAAATCACGGATTGCGGATTCTGGCGGCTGAGGTGTCGGCGGGTCGTGTTCGAGAGCCGGTTGATATAGTTCAGCCGTTTGCGACGTGCTGGAATTCGATGCGGAGTTTGGACCTGAATCGGATGTAAAGTGGAGCACCCCGACGGCAATCGCAATTAGTAAGGCGGTGATCGACAATAAAGGGCTGACTAGATTGCGCATGTCAAAACGACGTCCAGTACAAAAAGCTCAGATCAAAATAGCGATGCTAAGACGATGCTAGAATTTCATTTAGCTTTGTCTTCGAATGTGAATCCAACGTCCGTCGAACCCGTTGCGGCAACGGTAATCTCGACCTTTTGCTCGCCGTACTCTTCGTGCCAGGCAACCAGTGTGTACTCACCGGTTGGCAGTCCATTGATCTTGAACTGGCCCTTTTCGTTGGTTACTGCGAAGTATGGGTGCTCCATCACAAAGTAATAAGCCTTCATCCAAGGGTGAATGTCGCACTGGAGCTTCACCGCTCCCTCACCCCTGGTGAACACTCGGTCGCGGTCTGGCGATTTTGCCGGCTGTGCAACATTGAACGCCCTGTTCCTTCTCGCGAATGAACGGACGTTGTGTGTCATCGGGTCACTGTTCCTCATTAAGAATTCCTGGCCGACCTGAATCCCTTGAACTCTTGGCCGAAACATGCACTTCTCTTGATTCAAGAGTGCCGGACTTTTTGGTATGGGATAGATCTTCTTTTTCAGACCCTTTTTCACATAAATGAACACGTTGGCCAACTCGCCCTTTGCGCTGACGATGCGGCTCTCATCTAGAAGGGGGTTGTCGTGAAGTATGTGGCAATCACTCAGTTTCCCTCCCTTCTCTCGCAGCACTAGCGGCTTGCGTTTTAGTCTCTCACCATCAAACTTGACAACACCGACAACACTAGCATTGTCATCCGTGGTTTCATCACTCTTGTCGTCGGCGTCGGCTCCCCGATGTTGGCCAGCCAACGTCAACCCAAGAAGCGTGCAGACCGTAAGGGTTGCGATCGCTTTGGCTCTAGAGCATCTCATTCTTGTCGTCCTTCTGACTTTTACGTGTGTCGTACTCGTGCAAGTTCATTGGAAAGTATCGTGCACCAATCAAGAACGTGAACTGCGAGGATCGGTGACATCTTGGTTTCGGAGGAATTGGTTAACAAAACGAGGGGTCCGCTTGGACACCTCGCTGGTATCGCAAGATCCTGGAGGTCGCGCGAGGTCTTGTCAGTTGTTGGCGACCTTAAGTTCGTCACCGATCACTTCGAGTTTGATGATAGACCCAAATCCGCGTTCGGTGTGCCGCGCGGGGCCGTTCGAGTTGCAGGTCCAAATATTGCCGTCCGCATCGAACTCGATCTCGCGAGTATAGGTCACGCGAGATGGCATGCGGAATTCAACGAGGCTTTCGGTCTTCGGATCAAATCGTTGAAGTGAATCGCTCCCCGTTCCGCAGATCCAAACGTAGCCCTTTGGATCGATGTTCAACGCGTAGGGGATCTGGTTGTCGGCATTTGGAAGATCGTAGACCTTCCACTCTTCGGTTTTTGGATCGAATTTGCCGAACACACCTGAGCCGAATCCCGGCACCCACACCATTCCGTCCGCCGCAACGTGAAGGCGTCGCGGACCGCGGAACGGTGGGTTCCATTCCTTAATGTTCCCGTCTTCGGCATTCGGGTCGATCCGGCCGATGCGATTCCCATTCAGCTTCGAATACCAGATCGTTCCGTCGACCGGTGATATGTCGATGCCATAGGGTGTGATACCTCGAGATTCGCCTTTTCCTGCGCCAACGGCCTGGTCTCCTCTGAGAAGCTTGTACTCCTTCACCTTCAGCGTTTCGGGGTGCATTGAGAAACAAGAGTTACTGCCTGCGTCGGTGTACCAGATAAGACCTTGTGGGTCGTCGGGGTTGATACGCAGCGTGTGGGGATAGGAGCCACGCCGAGCCGTTTCCGCACTTGACGTGATCGTGAATTTTTTTGTCTGCAGGTCGAACTTTGCCATTTCGCCGGAAGAGCAAAGGGTGAACCACATGTGGCCGTCATTGCCCAGTTCGATCGAATGCGGTCCGCGGTATCTTCCCGGAAAACGATAGAGCTCTCGCTGGCCCGTTGCTGGATCTAGCGTGACTACCGCGTTTTGAGCCATATCGACCGCATAGACCAAACCGTCCGGACCAAGTTCCAGGTCGTGGATCATGACCTTGAATTGCTGGCCCATGTCCCATTCGGTGATTCTTGCTTGGGTGGCAACGCCTTGGGGTGCCGGCGGCGGCACAAATGCCGGCCACTTCGCCACGGCTTCATCGCTATAGGTCTCAACTAAGCGTTTCACGAGTGTCTTCTGTGTGTGCCTGTACAGACCGCCGAAACCGTCCATTCGCCGAATCATCGTTTCCCAGTCGACAGGTTTTTCCGGTGTTCGCCATCCGCGGGACCCGGACTGATGGCAATAGGTGCACATCATCTTGTAATTCTCTTTGTCCTTCATGTTGTCCCATTTGAGCATGCTGAACCCGCTGTCGGCTGTGCGCTGATCCTCCAGGTCTTCACCTGTCGCCGCTTTCATAGTGAACGACAAGCTCGTCGCGCCAGCGTCCACGTCCTCTTGCCACTCGTCCAACTGCCCCATCAGCCGCGCTCGAACATTGAAGGTAACATTGCGGAGCCCAGAGATCGAAAATGAACCGTCGTCTTGACTGAAAACTGAAACACTTTGCTTGCGATCATCGTCGAAAGCCGACACAGTGACGCCCTCGACGGCCTTGCCCGCGGCGTCGACTATCTTTCCGCTGATCGTTGCGCCGTTAGCGTGCGTCCATGACGCGCAAAGGGCCAAGCCTACCGCGGCAACTAAAACGATTCTTTTCATCACGGTTCCTCCCAATGACTAACGATCCAATGACTCACGATTGTTTATCCGATTCACCATATTTCCGGAATTGATCCCCGCCTGGTTTTCCTTTGCCGCGGATCTTTGGTTTCTACGAGGCGGCAGTTCGTCGGTCCAACTAGGGACGGGTTGGCGGGGAAATCTTAATCTCCTTCGATGTCTTTCGACGTATCCAACAGTTCGGCGTTCAGGATGAGATTGCGAAACTCCGAATCTGGTACATCGTTAAGCAGGCGAAGAAACGCCACGAGTTCGGGAACGTCGCTCCGGTCGATATTCATCGCGGCGTAGGCACTGTCGATTTTGTCCGCTTTGCCCGATCGCTTATGTTCACTTGCCGCGATCTTCTCTAAGATCACCTTGCGAATGTCGATCTTTCGCTTCTTAAGATTGCGCAGCGAAGGAGTTGGCACCAGCGACCCGTCATGCGTCACGACGTGAGACTTCAAGTCGGTGAATTCTGACAGGGTATGGCATGCAGCGCAATTACCAACTCTCGCTTTTCCCTCGTATCGAAAAAATGTCTTGAAACCGAGGTAGGATTTTCTCTCCATGCCCGCTGGCAGTTTGATGAGAACCCGGCCCTCTTGATTCGCAAGCCGGCCAAAGATGCGTCCGGCAACATCTTCCGGTGCTTCGCCTTCCTCGGCCTTCTCCGGAAGGCGATTGACGTACGCAAACGCATCATAGACGGCACGTTTATTGCTCGACAAACGATGGACTTTCGTTTTCTCCTCGACACTTCTTTTGTCCGCTGCAGCGATTTGCGGGGGCTCTTTTGTCCACGCGTATGTCGGCAGCTGGATGAGCAGGATAAAAACATATCCAATCGCCCAAAGCGATTTCAGCATGAACGGTCGAATGGAGTGGCAAGACTTCGAAGACTGCCACCTGCAAAACGACGTGTGATCTTGTTGCATCATCAGCATCATTCTAAAGGTGAGGTATTAGTCATGCGAGTCAGCCGGTATCAACTCCACGCTGGTGATCGTCAGTCCGGCATCTACGTTGATTGTCAAACACCACCAGTCGAAGACTTCCAAACCAATCGGTGAATCCGCATAACGGGGTTCCTGTGGCTTGAAATCCTCAACTCGCACTTCTAGGTCAAACAACTGGTCGGACTGGAGAAATGTCGCTGCCGGTCGCCAACTCTCGTACTTTCCCGCAAAGCCACCCTTGGGGTGTTTCGTAGTGAGTCCGATCAGCAAGTGCTCATCGGATTCCATCCGGCCACGAATACGAAATCTCGCACCGGCACTGAGTACGACAGGCGGGTCTTCGCCACGTGAGACCGACATAGACGCAGCGTATAGCAAAGTCGGTTTCTCTTTTCCTTCACGCCACAACAGCGGTGTGGCACGCAAACTTGCGGTCTCAGGCATCCATTTTCCGTAGATGACGTTTTGCGGCAGATTGCTCTTCCACTGTTTCACTGCTGCGGGCCGCAACGCCACATTGAATTTAGCTCGACTGGCCGCCGCCGTGACCTGATGATCGGCTGGCACCTCCTTTACCATTCCATCAACCAACCGGGTCACCCGTACTCTACCTTTGTTAACGGTAAGCAGGGTCGTTGCGGCCTCTGTGTCTACGTTAAACTGCGTCCCCAAGACCTCGAGTTTGGCCGTCGGCGTGTGAATCAACATCGGCGTACCAGGCTGTTGCGGCTTGACATCGGCGGAGAGGTTTCCGTGGCCCAGATGTAGCTCCTTCTGGTCCCGCGCAGCGATCGTCAGTACAGATCTCCCGGAAATCGTCACCATCGATTTATCGGGATACTGAATTTCCACCCACGAATTTGTGGAAAGCGTTTCGAGGGTCCCCCCTCGTAGTGCTTGTCCTTCTTTGAGATCAAGATCTACCTGCCCACCGTCACCTGTCCATTGAGTAGCTCCGTTCAGTCCGGTGATTGTTACCACCGATTTGTCGTAGCCACCCTGTCCACTGTCGGGTCGGAAATAGAGGCTCGTCATCAGCACGATGACGGCAGCAGTCGCGATCGCCAGCGGCCAGCGAACGAGACGAACAAGTGAGATTTCCGTTCCACTTGCCGGGGGCGCTTGCTTGTCCGTTTCATATCGTTTCGCAGCCTGTTCTGCTTGCCTACCCTGCTCTGCCCGCTCCATGTCGGCAAGAGCCACCGCCTGCTCAGCGACGTCGCGAAGAAACTCGCGAGCTGCCGGATCGGTTCGAAGCGAGTCGGTAACGACCTTCTCTTCTGCCGGAATTAAACGCCCGTCGATGTACCGCAACAGCAGTTCTCTGTCAGTTCCGTTGTCGGTCATGATTCGACCTCATTCAGTCGTAGCTCGACGCACTCTTTCAGGCCCTGGTGCAATCGGGACAGGCGTTTGTAAATTGCACTGAGACCCGCCCCGAGTTTCTCGGCAACGTCTTGGCAATTGTGGCCGTCGAAATAACGCAACCGCAGTAATCGGCGCGATTTCTCCGGCATGGTTGTCAGGCATTGCCGCAGCGCTTCGATTCTCGCGTCACCATGATGTGCCGTTTCCGACATCCAACCCTGCTCCAGCAACTCGAGTGTCGCGGAATCCAGAATCGCTGGCCCTTTGCGGTGTCGACGCAACCAATCAATGCCCTCTCTTCGGGCGGTGATGAATGCCCAGGAAAGCACGGCGCCTTCTGCCGGGAAGCTGACCTTTTTTCCGATCGCTTTAAATGCGACGTTCTGGAAAATATCTTCGGCCGTATGCGGGTCGCGAACTACCATCCAAGCCGCGGCCGCAATTCGGTCGCGAGATTTCATCAGTGTCCGGAGGATCTCTTGATCAGATAATGCCATGATGCAGTTAGAACGCTTGTGGGCCCCAATTCCTGACATTCAATTATGTCTATTCAATCGGGCGTGAGCTTGATGTTTTGTCGCTCGAACGAGTCGGCAAAGTCGTAGATAGCCCTGCCAAATGGGTCTGAAACGCCCCTCCTGTACTCAGCGTACCGAACTGAAAACAAGATTCAAGAGGATCTCACAGCCGCGGGAAGCGTCTAACTGGCTGGCCAGAGATCACTGTTTTCGGCTCTTTTTCTCTTCGGCGGACTCTTTTTGCGGTCGGTCTTTTTTGTCCCGGTACTTTTCATCCCGGTCCTTCTTGTCAGCGTACTTTTTTTCGCCTGCGATCTTCTCGTCCTCACGGTACCGTTTTTCTGGGAATTCTTCAGCTCGCAGTTTCTCTTCCTTCTTCTTTTCGCGGTACTTCGCGTCCAGCTCCTTGTCTTTGTCATCCCGGTATTTTTCTTCGCCGGATTTCTTGCCCTCCGACGATTTTTGACTCTTTACCCACGCCTGATACTTGGCAATCTCCCGCTCACGAGCCTCGGCCTTCAGCCGCGTCGCATCCTTCTCTGAATTTGGTTTCGTCTCCCTTGATGGACTGCCCCCACGCGGTCCATCTTGCACTGGAGCCGCCGCCGTGCTGCCGAGCATCTTCTCCTGGGGCTTTACGATCAGGCTCCAGCCATGCAGCATTCCGAAGCGTTCACTCCGACTGCCCCGTATGACCAACTGCCAAACTCCTTTGATGCTCTTGCCGTTGAAGTGGCTTAAACTGGGTTGTTTTTTCCCCACCGCTTCCGGTGCGAACGTGCCCTTGAATGGAGCCCTCGCTTTCGTGATCGGGTATCGCGATTGGTCGTCCAAGAATGTTTGGTCAAAATTGTCACCACTGCCGCCAATCTCGGTGAACAGTTCGACCCGCTGGCCCTCGGGCCCGGTCAAGTAGGCGTCCAGGAAAGAGGTACTGGAATGGGTAATTGAAATCTGCACATTCAGGTCGCCAATCAGATAGTCCTCGTCGATTTCAATCTCAGAGATAATCGTCTTGCGTGGTGGCAGCACCTCCGCGTCCTGATTGTGATAGCTTCCTCCGACCAGCGCGTTTGACTGGACTACCTCCGACGACGTCAACAGGCCGTCGCCATTGGTATCAAGCGATATGAACTCTTGGACTTTTTCGTCGGTCCACTCCGTAACAAACTCGGACATCTCAACTTGTCGGTCTCGGTTTGTGTCGAGTTCAAAAAACCAACTGGGGAGTCCTTCCGATGTATCACCGACTTCATCCTGCAATCCTGTCAGGTAGGCCTGTAGTTCCTCTCTGGAAATTTCATTGTCACGGTTAATGTCAATTCGGGCCGTCGGGATACCCAATTTCTGCGATTCTCCAGACTCCAAGCGGCCATTCCTGTTCGCATCAAACCGGCCCAGAACGCTCGCGGTCAACCAGGTCCCACTTCCTCCACGCCGCCACCACTGTGACTGGTCACGTTCCTGTTCTCTTTCGTCTCGTGACGATGTGCGATTGCTACTGGAAGCTCGCCAGGCTGATTTTCCCAATTGTTCGGTGGCACCGGACAACAGTCGGCGTCGAGCGTATCGTTGCCCCAACTCCAATCGGCTTAAACGATTGTCTTTGTCGAGGTCCATTTCAAACGGATTGCGATGGGTCCATCGGGACCTGGCCGCTTCGGCCCGATCAATGAAACCGTCCTCGTTACCGTCGTATCGCCTCATCGTCCGATCGGCTTCGTCTAAGTCTTCCTGGGTGTATGGGTATTTGATCACTGGCAGCCCGAATTCGGGTACCAACGCCACCCCGTCCACTGCGCCAAAAGGTTTTATACTGTTTTCGCCCTCGGGCCGGACATCACGGCCAGAGACGCCGTTGCGCAATGCAGAATGAACGCGAGCGGCCTCTTGGAGTTTTTCGATTTCGTTGGGCCGGTCGAGTGACATTCGTCGGGAGCGGACGATCTGCTCCAGGTAAGGACGAGCGAGAGGTGTGATCTCATCCGGGTCAATCACGCCGTCGCCGTTTGTATCGAGTCGCTCCAGGGATTTTCGCAGACCTGCTTGTCCACAAACCCGCTCGGTAAGGCACGCGTTGGCCAACAGCAGTGCCATGCATGCGACTGACCATCTCAATAAAGCGTCGCGTCGGTTCATTGAATCCCTCCTGGCTTTACGGACCGCGTCTTGTGCGCGGCGATGACGGTACCCGTGATGGTTGTTGTTGGTACGATGACCGTGGGGCCGTTGGTCGAGCAGACGACGGTTGTGACGACGGTGGCTTTGCCGACGGCTCTGTCCTGCTGCCGTTCGTGATAGCTCCCGTTGCTAGGGACTGTCTTAGCATCATCTCGAGCGCCCCCACATTCGTTGATGGTATGATCTGAATGGTTTGAGCACTGCGGGCGTCCATCAGCTTTGCCAGCTGTTCGACCTCTCGAAAAAGTGATTCGGGGGCGATCACAATCAGTGAGTTGCTTGCCTCATGAACCGCGATCGTCATCTTCGGCTCAAGGTTTCGAACGGCCTGGTTGGACGATGCTTTGGCTGGTGATTTCTTCGGTTCCTCGCTGGAGCTTGTTGTCGCCTGTCCGGTTGTCGCATTGGGTGCGGATGGTTCTCGCTTTCCCTGTTCCTGGGATCGCGATTGAGTCGGTTGCCGAACACGGCCCGACACGTCCATACGGCTTGCATATGCATCGCGAATGACCGTCGCCACTTCGCTGGCCTTCATGTGTAACAGTTCAATCACGTGCGATGTGCCATACGTTTCAACCGTCGTAATGCTGCTCTCTTTGTCGACGATTTTCAAGTAGTTTTCGATCTGCTCGATGTCGCTTTCGGTGCCTTGCACGATTAGGCGATTCAGCCGCGATTCGGCCACGACGGTAATCGTTCCGGCCATCATTGTTGTTGTTCCGCCGCGTGACGTAACAATACTGCCCAGAAACGAACCAGCTGACGTCACGTAACCATTGACCAGCGACCCAGCTTGGTTCTCCATTGCCGACTCACCGCCGTCCAATAATTCAGCTAGCATCCGAATCGCATCGTCTGGTTTCGCATACTTGAGGTAGAACACGATCGGGGGCGATGGAAGCGATTGAACAGGTCCTGCGATGGCTCGCAAGTGCTCCTCGAATTTGTCGAGCGCTTCGGTGTCGTCGGATTGTAACAATAGACCTCGAGGCGTCACCTGGCATCGAATCGGTGGCGCTTGACTGTTAGGGTCATCCGTTAAGAATCGCGCATCGAGAGTGTCTGGGTCATCCGTATCTGAGGCGTCAGTCGTTGCAGTGTTCGGGGAGTCGCCGGCCACCACCCGCTCGGTTTTCAGTCGCGTCGTTTTCGACGTCGAGGGAAACAAGATAATCGGATTTGCCGCTCGCCAGAATATAACCGCTGTCTCCAATAGCTGTTCGGCTTGCACGCCTCTGATCGGCAAGATCCTAATCGTGCTATTGCTGCTAACACTGCTACTCACGTCCAGCCCAGCGACGATTTTCTTGATTTGTTCGATCTGAGGTCTCTTGGCGCGAACGAATAACCGCATGTTCCCAGGATCTGCGTCGATCTTGGGCGCATCGGGATCGATTGACTCAGGGTCATCAAACGCGTCCGGAAGATCCAGCATCTCCTCTAACAAGCTAACGACGAAATGAGGATCGACGTTCTTTAGCGGGATGACTTCAAACTCTGCTTCCGTTGCCTGTAACTGTGCTACCGTTTCTGCGATTTCTGTTTGGATTTCCGGGGTCGCCCTGGCGACGATGCTGCTGGCCGTTTCGTCCATCGATAATCGTACGGACTTCCCGGAGAGCAACGTTTGCAGCACGTTGTAGACCATTTCAACATTGCCACCACCCACGTAGTGTGAACGAAGTTCGGATTCCCCTTCGGCAGCCGATTCCTGAGGTTGATCCATCGCCTCAATCAAGCCCTCGATTAGCTTGACCTTGTCTTCGATTCCCGTGGCAAAGATGTTCTTTCCTAAAAGGTCAGCCGACAAACTAACGTCGATCCCGATCATCTCACCCGTTGCTAGTCCCAAATGGGGTCGAGCAACAACCAAGATGTCTTCGGCATGTACGTGTTTCAGCGCGAAGCTCTTCACAACTGTTCCGTTATCTAACGCCAATGGCTGGAAAGCATCCAAGATCGCTTTGACGTTTTTCAGTTTCCCGGCCGTGTCGGTGATCATTAACTGATTCGTCTTGTTGAATACGGCCGGTGTCATCATTAGATTGAGCGCCGATAATTCCTCCACGGCATCTTCGGCCTTCAGCTTGCCGAGCGGAAAAATACACTTGACGACGTCGTGGTCTTTCAACTGGGCGAGCTGTTCGACGCTTATCATTTTTGCGAGCGCATCTAACTGGCGGACGCTACGTGGGTCACCAAGATTGATCACCGAAAGTAACCTACCACTTTGAACCAGCGTGAATCCTTGCGGCAATAAGAACAAATTGACTCGATCCATCGCCTCTTGATGCGAGAACGAGTTCGGATCGGAATAGGTAAAACTGCCCGTTGGAAGATCTCCGACGTGCAACGCCAAGTCGGATTCATCCGCCAGCCACTTGATGACCTCTCGCCAACGCGCGCCCTCGAACGCGAAGCGCAACGGTCTTTCCGGGTCAATTATTTCGGTTGGAGTCTTGTCTGGGGCTGATTCGTCGACCGGAGTCTCTTGGGCTAAGGTCGGCGCGGAAATCAAGACTGCCATCAGCAGGGCTGACGGGATCCAGTTTTGACGCCGGCCTGGCGTTCTGAGGTGGCGGGAAAACTCGCCGCAAAAACAGCTCATAGGCCAGGCTCCGAAAGTGAAGTTAAGTCGACGTCTTGGCAGAAGTGAACAGGGTGGGACAGCGGAGTCGTTCCAGGGACAGGATCGGACGCTCAATTCCGACGTATCCAACGGGTGCAATTAGGGTTGAGACAAACTCCACCCTATCCAAAGTGTTCAAAAATATCAACATTTAGCCGGGGCGTCAGACCTCGCCGTTTCATCTGCGAATCGGCTATTTTCGAAGGTCAATCGCGACATTTCCGGCGAATAGACAAAACGTCCCTAGCCAGTTAGAACGGCAAAACAATGAGCTTCCTGACATCGGTTTGCTGGCTTTTTTAGGCAATTTGCGCGTTATTAGCACTTAGGGGAGCCGAACGCGCAACAAAAACCCGCGGCTAGCGTCTTCGGCTCCAATCCACTTTGCGTTCCGGACACGGCAAAGCCATTGCCACACATTGTGACCGGTTATCGCACAGCCCAAGCTCACTGGGCGAGTAACTTGTCCAGCAGGAACTCGTTCGCGGTGGCGTATTTCTCGGACTTGGAGACCCCTTTGATCAACAAGTGACATTCACTTTTGACGCGGTCCGCTTTCTCTTTCATCTTGATTCCGTAGACGGGGTGGTGAATTCCATGTCCCGCGCTCTTGGATGGCAGCGTCATATCGTTCCCGTAGGTCATCAACAACGGCGGGTCATCTTTCGTGAGGTGATTGTAGGGCGAAAACTCGACGTACAGCTCTCGGTGTTTCTCGTAGTTCTTCAAGGCGCCGGCAATCGTAGCCTCACCGACGGCCTTGTTGATCATGTTGTGCTTTAGGACGTTCGGGCCCAACCAGCCTTCGATCACTCTCGGATCAATGGACGTTTGACCACCCGCGACAGCGGCGGCAGTCACGCGCGACGACTGCCGCAACACAGGATCGTCAGATTTCGAGTCAGCCAAGTCGTCGTGGCAGAGGATCCACATGGAGGTGCAGGCCCCTGCGCTTCCGCCGGTCAAGGCGATCCGATCCGGCTTGATATTCCATTCTTTAGCTTTCGAGCGAATGAACTGAATGGCGCGAGCCGCATCGTGCACGGGGGCCGGTAATGATGCGACGCCCGTCAAGCGATACTCGACTGCTGCGTAGGAAACGCCTTTGTCTAGGAATGGTTGAACCTGAGCTGGGCTGCGGTTTTTCGTTCCACCGATCCAACCGCCGCCGTGAATGTACACCAACAATGGGCGTGGCCCTTCTCCCTTGGCAATCCAAATGTCAATCACGTTCGCGGAATGGGAGCCGTACGATACGTTGGCATGCGTCGGTACCAACTTCACCGCTTTGTCTTGAGCTGCAGCGGTAAGTGTCGAAACAGTAATCAACGCCGTTGTCATCAAGAGGCTTGCCAGTTTCATATTGTCTCCGATTGTTTTCATAGTATGTGCGTTTTTGCTGAATGGAAAGAAAGCCGATGGCTATTAGTCCTCTGGGCCAACTGAACGCGCCGATAGCTCTGTGTCGAGCCGCCGATGCACGCGCACCGCTGCGGTCGTCAACAATGATACGCTGACCAGCGGGGTGCACCAATCGAATTCGACTATTCCGCCAGAATGGCTTTATCAACGTGCTTTCGAAAGACACGATAGGTCGGTGCGCTGTATCCCCAGGTCTGAATCATGAACACGCCATAGCAATCCTTACGCGTATCGATCCAGAATTTCGTGCCGGCAGCGCCGCCCCAGCTGTAACCACCTGTGCCATCGACGACCCCACCGAGTCCATAGACTTTGCGAATCTTGCCCAGGTGGTTCTGGAACATCAAGTTTGCCGTCTCGGTCTTGAGCACCCGTTTGCCGTCCAGTTCGCCCTTGTTTAGGAGCATTTGACAGAAACGAGCGTAATCTCCCGCCGTGGAAATTAGGCCCTGACCACCCATCATTCGGGATGGTTTACGCATGACGAGTGCCGAGATCATACCAGGCCTCAAGTCGCCCTTTTCCCGCTGCCGATAGACCTGGGCAACTCGCTCCCGGTCGGTCGTTTCACGTACCCAGAACTCGGTGTCGTCCATTGCCAATCGATCGAAAACGCGCTCTCTCATCACGACATCAAGTGACTTGCCTTCGATCGCTTCGATGTAACGGCCGAGGATGTCGATCGAGTAGCCGTAGACGTAGTTGGTACCCGGCTGAAAATTCAGTGGTTTTTTGGCGAGGGCCTGAGAGAATTCCTCGAGCGTGGCGTTTCTACCAAGGTTCAGCCCGTCTTTGTCATAGGAGAGACCGGACGAGTGCGTCATGAGGTGACGAGGTGTGATCGGACTCTCTGTCGCAACGATGTCACCATCTACTTTCACCTGCACTTCTTTCCATTCTGGAAGATGCACGGAGATCGGATCGTGCAGTTTGAACTTACCTTCCTCCCAGATCGACATCGCGGTTACAGCGACGATCGGTTTGGTCATTGAGTAAATACGGAATAGTGTCTCTTTGGTCATCGGTGTCTTGTTTTCGATCACGCTTTGGCCAAACGTTTCGTAGTAGCCGATCTTTCCGTGGCGAGCGATCAGACCAATGACACCTGAGACGTGCTTGTCGTCGACCTGCTGCTGCATGGCGATGTCGAGTGCATCCAGTGCCTTGATGTCAAGATTGGCCTCTTCGGCCTCGGCCCCGTGCGGACGTGATTTGGACTCTTCCGCCACCACCGTGGCGTTGCAAACCAGGGAAATGAGAAGGATGGTGGCTATGTGTCGGTACATGGAGGGATCTTTCGTCCGATGGAAGGGAAAGTTCGTCGTCGTCCAGAGGTTGTCCCGCGTTCCGTTATGAATCGGAAGTCCCATCGCTCACCTTTTTTGGCTTTCCTTTCGAGCGGGCATCAAAAAACTCGAAGATCTCGTCAAAGTGCCGAAAGGCGATCGTGACATGGTCACCGCCCTTGACCTCGATGTATTGATGATCCATGCCGAGTTCCTTCATCTTTGCGATCCACCGCCGAGTTCCCGACACGGGGACCAACGAGTCCTTGTCGCCTTGGACCACGATCGCCGGGATGTGCTTCGCTTTCTCGAGTCCGGTGACGCGGCGCGACACGGCGGGAGCGAGTGGTGCCATAGCAGCCCAGATGTTGGGATAGCCAATTGCCAAGTGGAATGAGCCACCGCCACCCATCGAGTGACCCAATAGATAGATTCGTTCGTTGTCGATCTTGAGTTGCTTGCGGGTCAATTCCAAGACGTTCAGCACGTCCTTTTCACTTAATTCGCCCAGGTTCTTCGGATCGGAACCGCGGCCACCTCCCTTGCCACGGCTTCCATACCAGCCTCGCGAGTTATAGCCGTATGGGGCAACCAGAATATAACCGTGTTTGTCGGCGTGGCTTGTAAAGCCGGGATAGCCGAGGATCTGTCGCGGGTTGCTGCCGAGCCCGTGCAAGGCAACGATCAGTGGATACGTTTTCCCAGCATCGTAGCCTTTGGGCAGGTACAGTGCGTATTCCATTTCCTTTTTCTTGGCCTCCTTGAAATCGTACGTCCGTTTGAGGACGCGGCCGATTTCCATCTTCACCGAGGTCGACGAGTCCGTCGTCTTACTCGTATCTTCCTGCGCCGTATCTTGCTGCGCCGTATCTTGCTGCGGTTTTGGCGATTCTATTCTCAGCGGTGTCGCAAGAGCGGTGTCCGGCCGATCCGCAGATTCCTTTTTCGGCGTGTCGGTCTTAGCGCCGATCGCATCGACATGAGCGTACCAGCCGATCATCATTTCTTCCCACGTCTGATCACCCCAGCGTACGATCTCCGTCGGATCTGGATTGGCTGGATTCTCGGCTGAGTTATCGAAGTGAGCCACGCATTCGATGGTCGTTCCCTTGGGAATTGGAAATGGCTTGGCAAAAAGGTAACGGTGCTGCCAATTGAAGTCGTAGTTGGGAACGTTCAACAGAATCTCTGTGCTGCCGTCGGGATAATGAGCCGTGTAACGGAAGTCCTTTCCGCGGAGATGCATGTGCGGCATCAGCGAAAGCAATTCGACGTCCTTTGTGAAACGCGCTCGCGAAACCGCGCGATGGTTGCCTGCGCCCGCCGGAATGCTGAACGATCGGTTAAATGCGCCACCTCCCTTGGCGACCCGTTGAGGTGGTTCTTTGCAGAGGATCAGTCCAAGTTCGCACTGATCTGTTTCTGCTTTGCCGGTCGGTGTGTAGTGCACTTGCCAGACAATTTCTGCTCCCGCGGGGATCTTCTTGCCAATACCAGCCGGATAGATCAGCGGCTCTTCACCTGGAGCAAAACCACCTATCGAACCCATGCGGCCTCGAGCATTCTTTTCGCGGATAAAGGCGATGATGTGGTGCACGACTGCTCGATTCCCAGGTCGAGCTTCCGAAGCCTGCACCCAAACGTCCTCATTGAAGTTTGTCGGTGTGACGAAATACTTGTATTCGACTGTTCCCGTTGCCTTCACCTCGTAGACTCGCGGCATCTTGAGCACGATGTCGGGCTTGCCAATGATCCATCCGTCCTCGTACACCGGTAGCTTTGGTAGGTCTTTCTTGTCTCCAAACGGTGCGCCGTCATCGATCCATGCCACCAGCGTATTGATCTCCTTTGGGGTCATTCGCAGGTCGTTTTTAAATTTGCCGTACCGCGGGTCGATGTTCCATGGCGGCATACGTCGCTGCACAACTGTCTCACGAATCATGCCAGACCATTCCTGCGCGTCTTCGTAAGTCAAAAGTGAGAACGGGGCGGCAGTGCCCTTGTGATGACAACCAGCACAACGATTGTGGAGGATTTCCGCCACGTGTTTCGCGTAGGTGATTTCGCCGTTGGGCCGCAAGCTCGAACGACGAGTGATCACGCAGCCTTCCAGCTCGGTGTCGGCGATTGAGACTTTTTCGCCTTTGAGAAGTTCCTTGACCGCTTCCTCTAAATCTGCGCGCCGTGACTTATCTCGCTTGAACGTGTACCCAACGCGATCGTCGATGCGTCCCTGATAGCGGACCGTACGTCGCCTGTCGAGCACAAACGATTCTGGAGTACGGCGAGCGCCAAACAAGTCGGCGGCAAGTTGGTCGACGTCGACCAGTACCGGGAAGTTGACTTTGAATTCCTCGACGTGTTTGGCAATCGACTCGGGCGAGTCGGACAGATTCGAGTTGATGCCAATCACTTGCACTTTTTGGTCGCGATAGCGTTTCTGCAAGTCGTTTAAATCCGGCACATAGGCATTGCCGATCGGGCAGGCGGTTCCCATGAAAACCACAACGACCAATTTCGCGTCGTTGAAATCGGCCAACGCCATTTGCTTGCCGGTTGAATCTGGGAGCACAAAGTCGGTCAACTGTCGACCGACAACGCTGTCCGTTTTGGGTGTTCCTGCTTCACCAACCGCAGAGGCTTGCAGAGCAAGAGCCATCACTAGCGATAGAGCAACGATTCGCGAAAATGCTGAGTTCATGAAAATCCCTTTTTTGCTGGAGACGGGCTGCGGTCTGCACCCACCACAAATTCTACCCCAGTCACTACCCTGTCGTCGGGCACTACCCTGTCGCCGGGCAATCGGTTTCAGGATTCTGGCGGTTGGTTCTGTTTGAAATTGTCGTATTGGAGTCTGGAATCCGAGAAAAATCAAGTTCGTAACGGTTGACCTCGGCCTGTCAATATGGACGCTACTCTAAATGGCGGGTCGCGGGCCACACTTCTCTGTGGTGTACTTTGCTGCACTCGCGTTTAACTCCATCGTGTTTTCTTGCCATCCAAACATGAAAAACAGAATTAGCCTCTCGCTCGCCCTCAGCCTTGTCAGTGTCGCCGCTACTGCGGCTGAGCCGGATGCAACTGCCCGCATCGTTTCGCTTTTCGCCGCGGATACGAAGTTGGAGCCGGCAATAAGGGTACAGACGCCAACAGCGCTCATTACACGGATCGCAGATCGAGTCCGTGACCGACACGCGCGGGAGGGTGTGTTTAACTCCTACGATCACTATTTGAGCTGGTATTGGGAAGAGCGAACGGTTGCCATCGAGATTGTCGACACCGTAGCCAAGGGTGGTAAGGAAGTTACCATCAACATCGCTTCGTTAACGCCGCTGAATAGGCCGAATTTTCGTTGTTTCTTCCGCGGCGAAAATACGGTCGCAGAGTATCACCACAACGTTGTCGCAAAATCGATCGGGGTGAATCGTTACTCAACCACGATCACCTACAATTCAATTGAACAACGCGAGTTGCGATCCGGTGACTACATGGAGTTCGAATTCAGCCCATTCTTTGTCTCTCCAAAGAACGGGCGAAAAAACTACTATGGCACGCAGATGCTGTATGTGATCGGACGAGGCATCGTGCCATGGCGAGGAGAGGGTGAGAAGCTTGACTCGGTGCCATTGCCGCAAACCGCTTGGCTCGGTGGGCGTACCACTCTGCCGTATCAGTATTCGGATGAGCCGGAGGAGCGTTTCAGTCAGATGGCGGGGAACATGGCGCCCGTTAGCGCGCAGCCCTTCATGCTGGGACGACGTTTGCATCACACGGATTTTGGAGATGGTTCGCATTCAGAGAAGCCCAACCCGGCTTTCGCCGACCAAGCAGGTAAACTCGGTCCACAGTTTGTTGCGCGCAGTTGCATCGCTTGTCATGTCAATAACGGCCGGGCACTGCCACCCGACGTCGGCGCACCGATGTATCAGACCGTGATCAAAGTCGCTGGCAGTTCCGAGAGATCGCCGCACGCGAAACTCGGTTCAGCTCTGCAGCCGCAATCGATCAAGGGGCAGGCCGAAGCGACGGCGACTCTCTCTGGCTACTCGACCATCGAAGGTACGTTCGCCGATGGGACGGAGTATTCGCTGCAGAAACCAACGTACGCCTTTCATGGCACGACGCCCAGTCAATTCTCCGTGCGTCTTACGCCGCAACTTGTCGGTCTGGGACTTATCGAGGCTGTGAGTGAGGCCACGATCATCGCCCTTGCCGACCCGGACGACGCCGACGGAGACGGCATCTCGGGCCGTGTGCAGACTGTCCGCGATCCGCAGACAGGCCAGATGCGACTCGGTCGATTCGGTTATAAGGCCGGGCAGGCCCGACTTATCCATCAGATTGCCAATGCGCTGAACAGCGACATGGGCGTAACGTCGGCGATATTCCCCAGACTCGACGGAGAAACGGCTGCGGGAGAGCCGGAAATTGCACTTGCCGACTTAGCGGATATGACACGCTACGTCGCGACTCTGGGCGTCAGCGCACGGCGTGAGCTGACCGATGCCGACACGCTTCGTGGCGAACGAATCTTCGCCAGCGCACAGTGCGCGAAGTGCCACACGTCTCAGCTGGCGACCAGCCCGTACCATCCGTTCGCTGAACTCCGAGACCAAACGATTCGGCCCTATACCGACTTGCTGCTTCACGATATGGGGCCGGGTCTCGCGGACAACATGGGCGAACATGCCGCTAGCGGTGCCGAATGGCGTACGTCTCCGCTATGGAGCATCGGGCTCACAGTCGACGTCAGCGGCGGCGAAGCGTTCCTTCATGACGGCCGTGCCCGCAACCTTACAGAAGCGATTCTCTGGCACGGAGGCGAAGCCGAGACTGCCAAGGAAACCTTTCGCAACATGCCTGCGTCCGATCGTTCCGCGCTGCTCAAGTTCTTAAAGTCGATGTAAAGATCGTGAGAAATGTGTGGCACAGGCTCTGCCAGTGTTTTCGAATCAACCGTTTTCCGTCATTACATCTTCACGAATACAAGCACGAAGTGCCAGAGTCCTTCAAATTTCGCTGACGCGATTGGGCGAAGCCAGAGCCACACATTATCTACTTTCCTGTGTGAGTACCTGTTCGATCGTCTTCGCTACCTGTTTCGCCAACAAGCGAGACCCGGCGTCCGTAAAATGGACGTTGCCAGGTGCGACGGTCATGGTCTTCATATGCGGGACCATTAGCGTGTACAGATCATTGATCTGAATACCGTGCTTCTTCATCACTTCGTTGGCCACTCGATTGTACTTTGCATCGTCGCCAGTTTTACGTCCCGCTTCGCCTGCGGGCACGGGGGTGGTTGTCGCCCAAATGAGCTTCGCGTCCGTTTTTTTCAAGATCACGATGATCTTTTGGAGGTTCTCTCGATACTGCTCGGTCGTATGCGTCAACTGGCCGTTTACCTTGTCGCGACGGCCCTGTGTTTTTGATTCGGGATTGCGATAACAGAGGTCCCATAATCCCCAGTTAAAATGAATAACATCCCATTTCCCGTTCTTCGGATCCAACCACTTTGGCAGTCGTTCAATCCCCATTCCCGTGTGGCCCGCATTACCCTGCACGCGACGCACTTCCGCTTTTCCCTTCAATAGTTCGATGACCGTCTTGGTATAGCCAATGGAAATTGAATCGCCGATCAACAGCACCCGGGGAAGCGAATCGCGCGAGGACTTGATGGCCGGGCGAAGGATGATGTTGCGATACTGGACCGACGTATGGTCGCCTTGCAAGAAGATCGGACCGGGCCTGGTATCGTCGGCCGAAATGCCGCCACCAGTGCAACCGGCAACCGGTTGATTCTGAATGACCTGCTGTCCATTGAGTACAACCGTAATGTGCCGATCGACCAAAGTCAGTTCATAGCGATTCCATTGACCTCCCGGATTTCCGGCATTCTTGCTGGGCGTGAGGCGTCCAAAAACTGCGCCCGGTCCGTTTATTCCCTGCATCTTGCTGTCGCGATCGACAACTTGAGCTTCGTACATGCCGCGAAGATAGATACCGCTATTGCCGGCCGAGGGGACGTTGTATTCGATCGTCAGTCGGAAATCCTCGAAGTCTCGAATCGTACGAAGATTGCCATAGTCACCGTACGCGCTAAAATCTACCTTGGGCGATTCATTGGTCAATACACCGTTTTTCGCCCGCCAACCGTTCTTCTTTTTCGGATTGGTGAGTCTCCAGCCCGTAAGATCTCGACCGTTGAAAAGCGAGATCGGATCCCCGAATTGAACCTGACTTAAGTCCGGGCGTGGAGGCATCAACGGAAGGCGTATTCCGTTTAGCTCCAACATCTCCTCGGAGCCAGAGGCCCCGAGCACGGGCGTCCTGCTCGCGGCCCAACGGATCCTCGAGACGATCAACCTCCCCCAGGCCACCGTCGTCGCCTCAGTCCCCAGCGACCG
>DUDC01000051.1:0-13453 GCA_012959465.1 Planctomycetaceae bacterium | reverse complement strand
GGAGCCAGTGTTGAGAGATTTCTGCACGACGGTCAATCGCAGTTTGTCGCCGACCCGTCGCGCGGAAAACGGTTGATCGATCACCTTGCCGTCGTCACTGTCGCCATATGGTTTCCAGTGAATCTTGCGTTCAAACAAAAGCACGCCGTCACGTAGTTTTATTTCGGTGACCGGTCGCGCACTGCCGACACTCCACAAAAGAGATCCGGAAGGCTCACCGTCAACATCAACCAACTGTAGCCACGCCGGATTTCCGTCCGGCAACTCGAATGCCCAATTGCCGATGAACAAATCCCACTTGTCTTCCCCAGTCGCTGTTGATTCGAGCAATGTGACGATCACGAAGGCAAGTTGGACGCAAACGTGTTGAGTCAAATTCATGAGTTGGCATCTTTTTGTTCGAATCATATCGGGCTGTCGAACGAACGTCCGAGGTTCGTTGTCCGTGCTCTTCACAGTCTCGCCGTGTGATACAATGACAGCTAACACACAGTTACGAGTCTCCGTTAAAGAACCAGAACAACCATGACGACCAAGAACTCGCGGACACACTTTCTTATCATCATCCTACTCGTGTGTGGGATTGTCGCTCCATTAAATGCAGAAGAGAGCGAAGATGACAAGACGCTGCGTGTATTTATCTTCGCCGGTCAGTCAAACATGGTGGGCTCAGATTCTAAAGTGAAGGACATTGATCGCTTCCCGCCCTTTGTGGGTTTGGGAGACGTCCAAGAGGATGTGAAATTCTCCTACAGCATTGGGCGTGAGAACAAGATGGAGTCGAAAGGTTGGGTAACCCTCCAGCCGGTGAACAACATCGTCGGTCCAGAACTGAGCTTTGCGCGAGACGTCTGCCAGAAAATCAAGGCGCCAATTGCCATCATTAAGTGTGCCGCTGGCGGCACGCACCTAGGTGGCGATTGGAACCCCGACGACCCGAGCGGCTTCAAAATGTATCCACTTGCGTTGGGTTTGATTCAGTCTTCGCTGGCCGAACTGGACCGGCAGAAGATCAAGTATCGCATCGAAGGATTCATGTGGCATCAGGGCGAAAACGATATGTTCAATAAGGACTACATGCCCAATTACGGAAAGAACCTGAAGAATTTTGTGGCCAAGTGGCGGCGTGACCTCGAGACGCCTGAGCTGAGGTTCTATATTGGAGAACTCTGCACCAAGACGATTTGGGGAATGGACTTGCGTCCTCGGATGTATGCCATCAGCCGTGGGCAGAAAGGGGTCACGGAATCCGATCCGCTTTCGCAATACGTTCCCACGTCCCACGTCGGTGTGGAAATCGATGGTGGCGTTGGCCTGCACTATCACTATGGAACACTGGGACAACTACAGCATGGCGTGAATTACGCCACGGCCTATCTGAGATCGATTGGAAAGGCAAGCGTGGAATCTCGCCAACTAAAGGACTGGCCATACAAACAAGGTAGCAGCGTCAAACTCTTCGTCCTGGCCGGCCATCGCAACATGGAGGGAGAACGCGCTTTCATTCAAGAGCTTAAGACACTGCCGGGCCGCGGTGCATTGCTCCACGATAACTCGCGGATTGCCTACAAATACAGTCTGGGTGGAGGCTACAAGACATCGGACTCTTGGGAGCCACTAGGTCCGGCAGGATACTACGACTTTCGGCCCGGAACTCAGTTTTGGGCAGACATTGCAGGCCAAGATCTCGGGCAACATCGCCATTGCGAAGTTCACACACAGCGGTTCGCAGATCAACGACTGGACACCGCAGGGGAGTGTGGCGGAGTCGCGGAACATCTATCCCCAGTTCGTCGCTTTTATCAAGGAGGCCATCCAGGAACTCAAGGACCATGGCCAACAGGTCGAACTGGTTGGAGTTTTCTATCATCTGGGCGAAAACGACATGTCGATGCCATCGTACCGAAAAAACGCGCCCCAATGGCTACAGTCCACGATTGTCCAATGCCGAAAAGACTTGCAGTTACCTGATCTCAAGTGGTTCGTCAGCCAACAACCACCCACGAACGCTGAACGCGTGAACAACATTGACGTCACCACTGAATTGGAAAAAGTCGCGTCGGCCGACAATAACTTCATTCACATCAAGGCGTTCGATCTTCCGAAACAGGAAAAGAAAATCGTTATCGACACGGCGGGCATCGTTCAGTTGGGAGAACAGATTGCTGAGAGTTATCTGAGCCAACAATAGTGTCGACAGCGAAATAACGTTCTTGACGCGCTGAACTCGGGAAACGTTTGCTTTCGAACGGGGTTGAATTCACGATGAGCGTCAGTTCTTCAGCGTATAATCGGGGCTGTGCGAAGAGTTGCGAACCATGGTTGTTTTACGGACATTGTCGATGATCGTCGCAAGACACTACATTGGACTGTTGATCCTGCTGATTTGGCAGCCATGCCTGTCGCTAAGGGCAGAAGAGAATGACGCGCCATCGTCGCCTTTGAATCTATTTGCTCGCGACGCGGTCCCGTTCCTCCGCACCCATTGCCTGACGTGCCATGGTGAAAAAGAACCCGAGGGCGGACTTTCGTTCGCCGGTTATCGGAAATCGGCGAACGTCCAGACAGATTACGAGACGTGGGAAAAAGTTTTGCAAGTACTTGTCGAACGGAAAATGCCGCCAGAAGACGAACCCCGCCCGCCAGAGCCTCAGTTGCAGGCGATGGTGACAGCGATCAAGTCAGAGTTGGCGAAATTTGACTGCGGTGGTCGACAGCACCCGGGCCGCGTTACGATGCGGCGGCTAAATCGCGCCGAGTACAACAACACCGTCCGTGATCTGTTGGGCGTCGATTTCAAGCCCGCCGATGACTTTCCGTCCGACGATGTTGGAAACGGTTTCGACAACATTGGCGACGTGTTGTCGATGCCACCGCTGCTGGTTGAAAAATACCTGACTGCGGCGGAGGTCATTGTCGAGGCGGCGTTGGCCGACGAAACGGATCGAATCCGAATCCTCGTGCATGCGGCCGGCGACGATATGAGCGAACGTGAGGCGGCTCGCAAGAATTTGGTGGAGTTTGCAACGCGGGCGTTCCGGCGACCCGTTCGCGACGAAGAACTGGGACGTCTGTTTCGGCTAATCCAGGCCGTCCGCGAGCAGGGGGGGACGAATGACGAGGCCTTTCGCGCGGCGCTGTACGCGATACTGGCATCGCCTCACTTTCTTTTTCGAGTGGAAACAGATGCTGGCGAGGAACACGTCGACGGTATTCGCAAGCTGAATAATTTTGAGTTGGCGTCACGTCTCTCCTATTTTCTATGGAGCAGCATGCCGGACGAAGAGCTGTTTCAATTGGCGCGAAAAAAATCGTTGCAAGAACCGGATGTATTGCGACGGCAGGTTCAACGGATGTTGAAGGACGACAAGTCCCACGCGTTGACCAGCAACTTTGCCGGCCAATGGCTTCAATTGCGAAGTTTGGTCGACATAACGCCTGACTCCGATTCCTTCCCGATGTTTGACGAAGAATTGCGGACGGCAATGCGGCGGGAAACGGAGATGTTCTTTGAAGCCATCGTCCTGGAAAATCGAAGTATTTTGGAATTTTTGACCGCCGACTTTACCTTCGTCAACGAGCGACTGGCGCAGCATTATGGGATGTCGGGAATTGAAGGAGCCGAATTTCAACGCGTGAAATTGCCGAGTCGTCGCCGTGGTGTGTTGACTCAGGCTAGCGTCTTGTTGCTCACTTCGAACCCAACGCGTACTTCGCCCGTCAAGCGTGGGAAGTGGATTCTGGATAACATCCTTGGTGAACCGCCACCACCGCCGCCAGAGGGCGTCGAGGAACTAGACGCAGACGCTGTCACACTGGGCACTCTCCGTGAGCGTATGGAACAGCATCGCAGCAATGAATCCTGTGCCGTCTGTCACCGTAAAATGGACGCTTTGGGATTCGGTTTGGAAAATTTTGACGTCGTTGGCGCGTGGCGCGATCGTGACGGTCGCTTCGACATTGACCCATCTGGAATTCTACCAGGGGGCCGCGAATTTCGTGATGCGAGCCAATTGATGGAAATCCTGGCCGAAGATAAGAGGGACGATTTCTGTCGCTGTTTGGTCAAAAAAATGTTAACCTACGCACTCGGGCGCGGCTTGCAATCGTACGACCGTTGCGCTGTTGATGTGATCGTCAAACAGCTTGCCGAAAACGAGTATCGGTTCAGTGCGCTGATAATCGGAATTGTCACCAGTGCTCCGTTTACCTCCAGTGAAGATAAAATAGAGAGATAGAGACCATGACGCGGAAGTCTCATGTTTCCCGTCGCGGCGCCCTCAAAGGACTGGGTGTGTCGCTAGCGCTACCTTGGCTTGAGTCGTTCCGCTCGGCCTCGGTACTAGCCGCCGAAACAGCAGCACCCCCGAGACGCCTGGCCTTCATCTTTGTCCCGAACGGTGTTCACATGCCGGATTGGACGCCGGCGACCGAAGGGCTCGGCTACCGTCCGCCGTATATTCTCGAGCCCTTGGCCAAGGTGCAGGGAGATGTGCTGGTCATCAGCGGGCTGACTCACGACAAGGGACGGGCCAACGGCGATGGTCCAGGCGATCACGCTCGCAGCGCGTCGGTGTTCCTCACCGGGGCCCAGCCTCGCAAGACCTCGGGCGCCAATATTCGATCGGGAATCTCGGTCGATCAAGCTGCGGCGCAGCAAATACGTGGCCAGACAAGGTTTGCGTCTCTAGAGTTGGGATGCGAACGAGGTCGTGGTGCCGGCAATTGTGACTCGGGATACAGCTGTGCCTATTCATCCAACATCTCGTGGTCATCGGAAACCACGCCGGTGGGCAAAGAAACGAATCCACGGCTGGTGTTTCAGCGATTGTTTGCGGACCGGAGTCAAAGTAATTCCGATCGTGAGACAACGCGTCGTGAGGCGTTAAGAAGAAGCATTTTGGACTTTGTCGCCGACGATGCAGAACGACTTCAACGGAAGCTAGCCGCTCGCGACGTTAAGAAACTGGATGAGTACCTGACCGGCGTCCGCGAGATCGAGCGGCGGATCGAACTTGTCGAACGTGAGTCCATCCGCAGTCGAGAATTCGAATACCGTGGCCCAGCTGGCGTACCACCTGATTATCGTGAACACATCCGTCTGATGTGCGACATGATGGTGTTGGCTTTTCAAACCGATTCGACGCGGATCGCCACGTTCATGATGGCGAACGCGGGGAGCAATCGAAGCTATCGCGACATTGGCGTTTCGGACGGCCACCACGACTTATCACATCATGGTGGCGACCAAAAAAAACACGGAAAGATCCGTAAGATCAACCGTTTCCACGTCGAGCAAGTTGCCTATTTATTAGAGAAGTTGAGGGCAGTGAAAGAAGGCGGCGGCTCCCTATTGGATAACTGCATGATCGTATACGGAAGCGGATTGAGTGACGGTAACCGTCACAATAACGAGAACCTACCGATTCTGCTTGCTGGACGTGGCGGCGGCACGGTCGATCCGGGCCGGCACATTCGTTACAAAGAAGAGACTCCACTCTGCAACTTGTACCTCTCGCTGTTAGACCGGGTCGGCGCACCGACCGAATTCATTGGCGACAGCACCGGACAGTTGCGGGGCCTGCAAATCTAACTCCCGTCATTCAATCATGAGTGTTCGTCGCGACCATTTCGTTTTCATTGCCCTGCTCTTGTGCTCCCTTGTCGCGCGGCCGCTTGCGGGACAGGAAGGCACGTCAGTCGATGAGCTTGTTAAGAAGATCGCTGACAGCGATCTGAACGTTCGTCGAGATGCTGCGTATGAGCTGAGCCGATTGGGCCGGGGTGCGAAGGACGCTGTCCCTTCGTTGATCGAGGCCTTGAACGACCCCGATCAGCAGGTCTGGTTTCAGGTCACCATGGCATTGGCACGAATCGGACCGGATGCAAAGGCGGCTATACCGCACCTACTCGGAAAACTGAGCAGTCGTGATCGTCAGCGCAGGTACCGGTCGGCGTACGCGCTGGGATCGATCGGTGAGGCGGCGATTGCACCGCTTCTCGGTTCTCTCGAAGACCGTTCGTCAACCGTGCGGGGAGCTGCGGCGCAGGCGATCGGTTTCATGGGATCGCTGGCAGCACCGACGGTTGCTGACTTGATCCGCACGTTGAACGATGAAAATTCGGACGTGCGTGCCAGCGCTGCGGCGGCCCTAGGACGCATCGGCCATCCAGCCGAGTCGGCGTTGGCTCAATCGCTTGACAGCGACGTTGATGCGGTACGCCTGGGTGCGGTGACGGCCCTGGGGCAAATCGACGATGTGTCAAAGCCGGTCATCCGATCCTTGCAGAAAGTGACCGGCGATACGTCACCTGCCGTACGAGCCGGCGCCTTACAGGCATTGGCTGCGTCAAATATGGATCGCAGGGCTTTGGTGCCATTGATATCAAAGGCCCTTCGTGATGACGACGAACAAGTTCGTGACGCCGGGATTGTGTCTCTCATGAAGTTGGGGTCAGCGTCTGAGCAAGCCGTGCCGACGCTCGTACAGATGTTGGGTAGCGATGACGATCGGTCGCGGAGAGCCGCAGCCTACGCCCTAGGGCGACTTGGACCGTTGGCAAAAGATGCGATACCCGCAATGATCCTGGCTCTCAAGCAACAACCGAATGACGACACATCCGTCTCTCAGGCGATCAGTCGAATCGGTGCTGTAGCTGTACCGGCGTTACTTGTGGCCGCGAAAGAAGATGCAATTTCTACGGAGAGTCTGGCCCTTGCGTTAGCGGGGATTGGGCCAACGGCGGTCACGCCGTTGATCGCGTCACTGACCAACGATAGTGCAAGTGTACGGTCAAGTGCCGCTCTCGCGCTGGGCGGAATGGATCCGACTCCGGTCGTGGCGATAGAACCGCTAGCCGGTGCACTCAGCGACAAGTCGCCGAGGGTCCGCGCAGCCGCAGCCAGTTCGCTCGGCAAGTTTGGTCCGCTCGCCAAACCGGCTCTGGAGAAGTTATTCATTGCCGCGCAGGACGACAATGCAGCGGTCCGAGGCGACGCGTTGTTTGCGCTGACATCGCTAGACGCCGAAATTGAGCTGCTGTTACCGATCCTTGCCACTGCGATGAAGGACACAAGTGCGTTGGTTCGCCACCGCGCAATCGATGCCCTGGCGGAAATGGGTCCGTCCGCAAAGCCTCTAATCGATCCCTTAATTGAAGCACTCGATGATCGCGAGGCAGAGGTTCGTCGCAGTGCAGCCGATGCAATTGGGGAGTTGAGTGGCGAAGGGGCGGCGGCCGTGCCGAAACTGATCAGTATCTTAAAGGACCCAGATGCTGAAGTTCGAACTGCCGCAGCTCGTACGTTGGGGAAAATCGGCCGCGACGCGGCACCTGCTACGCCTGCTCTTATCGAACTGCTGGCAGACTCCAATGTCCCCACCACATTGGCTGCAGTCCAATCACTGACGACGTTTGGCGAGGCGGCGAAATCCAGTCTGCCTCAGCTTGTTAAGCTGCTCGAGCATCGCGAGGCGACGCTGCGTTTAGCTGCCGCCGCCGCGTTACCAGAGGTCGAACATGACAGCGAGAAAATCGTGCCGATTTTGATCCGTGCACTGGGCGACGGCGATTGGACAGTACGCAAATCGGCCGCCGACGCACTGGGGAAAATTGGAACGCCTGCCAAGGCTGCCGTTCCCGCCTTGTTCACGATGCTTAGTAGCGAAGAAGACTCTGATGCCGCTCGTAGTGCGTTGCGTGAAATTGACGCTGTGGGTCCCGAAGCTGTCCCTGTGTTGATTAAGGCGTTGGAGAACGGAGAGGGACGCGTTCGTTACTACGCTGTGTTTTACCTCGGCAAACTCGGGCCGGCTGCCAAAGATGCGTTGCCCGCATTGCAAAGGCTGAGTGAGGAGGATGGTGGTTTTCGATTTCGTAGCTTCTTGACCAAGACGATCAAGTCGATCGAAGGCGAGAGCGACGAGTGATCGCGACCTCGTCTCACTTCTTGGCGCTCGGCGGCAGATTTCCGTCCAGTTCTTTATGGAGATCGTCTGTTCTCGGATTGCCGCTCCAGAGAATTTTTCCACGATGGTCGATCAGGAACGAGTCCGGGAATGCGTTAACTTCGTACCGCTCTGTGTACCGCTCTGTTCAAACCAGAATCTGTCTCCAGTGGGAAGTGGCCATCTAATCAGCAATTATTCCCGGATTTTGCTCTGACTGCGAACTGCTGCAACAATGGGTGCGATCGTTTTTTCTGCAAAGCCTCGTTTTTTCGGAAATAGAAGCGTCATTCTCGGGCACTGTCCAGGTGAGGAACGAGGCGGATGTGGGACTTGTCGCTGATGCGAGTTGGGATGGCACGCCAGGCATGACGCGAATTGACCGCGACCGTCGAATTTACGAGGATTTGGTGCGCTCTCATGGCGGCAACCTGTACCGCTTCGCGTACAGGCTGTGCGGGGATGCTGATATGGCTGACGACCTCGTCCAGGAGACGTTTTTCGAGGCTTGGCGGTCGATCCACTCTCTCCGTGATCCGGAAAGCGGAAGAAGTTGGTTATTTCAGATTCTGCGTCATCGTCGCGCTCACGGAATTCGTGACCGAAGTCGGAGGGTTCAGCCAACAGCCGATCTCGAAAGACTAGTCGATGTGGCGGACAACGCGGGTGTGGACGTGCTAGCAAAGTTGTCAAACCAGGAGTTATTACGCCTAGCGCTTGAGGCATTGAACGAACAGTATAGGGAACCGTTTCTGTTGGTCTTCCTGGAGGACTTCACTTGCCGCGAAACGGCCGAATTATTGAGTATTCCTCTTGGCACAGTGCTTTCACGCATTCACCGCGCCCGGCAGTTCCTGCGACGTTTCCTTCGTCAGCTCGATGCGGCGGATGAACCGCAGGCGGCCCGCACTCATGGTCAGCATGAAGGTAAAGGAAGTCTATGATCGACGACAAAAACCTCCAACAAGAAATGGGTGAAGTTGCCGCGTTGCCGCCGAGTGATCCGCGGCGTCGCGACCTAGAGCTTCGTCTCGCCGAACATCCGAGTTCGACGATCGAGCAGTGGCGCGATTTGTTGTTGGAAAACGACAGTTTTCGCGATCACCTGTCGAAGGTGGACATCCCTCAGGATCTTGAAAACCGCCTGGTGGCCGTGGCGAAAGTAGCTTCCCCACGGCGGCGTGTCATGGCACGCTTGGGCTGGGTGCTTGTCGCTGCAGCGGCTGCTACGCTGATGTTGAGTACTCAGTTGATGAGCCGGTATAAGGCGTCTGCGCGGATGCGAACGGTGGCGCTGCTCGCTATCAATAACCATCTCAATCACCTGGAAAACCATGCGGTCGACATGAAGGCGACTGAGAAAAAAGAGTTGGAAAGGGCACTCTCGCCGATGGTTGGTTTTCAAGTCGTCGTGCCCGCATTGGGGAACGGACTTGAACTTGCGGGCGGGCGGAAGTGTAAACTCGGTACACATACCGTCGCCTTCACCTTGTGGAGTGACTTTGCTGGCGATTACTCGCTTTTTCAGTTTCAAACGGACCGCTTCGGGTTGCCGACGACGATTCAGCCAAAGTTGGTTCGCAGCACTCAGCCAGCTGGAGCGGAACATCCTTGCGGCGCCTGGATTTGGACAGAGGGTGCCTACGGATACGTGCTCACCGGTGATCCTGGAATCCATATACAGCGGCTCTCACCTAGATCGGGCACCGTCGAGACGAAATAACCAAAAACCTGGCTCTCATTTTGGACTGCGGTGACTTGTCACCGCTTTTTCTTCAGTTGCCAGTCGATGGCAAAAATCGAGGCAGGAACCGGACGCTAACGCGTGCCGGCTGATTTTTTCGGAAATAAAGACCGGTAATGTGGGCACTAGTATGGTGAAGGCGTTTTTTAGCGTGTTGATCGTGGAAAAATGATTGGAGACCCTTATGGACAAAATGACCCGTCGCGCAGTGCTCAGTTCGGTGGCCACAACTGCCGTCGTCGGCCTAGGAGCAAAAACCGCAGTTGCGAAACTCAATCAGCAGAGTCCATCGAAACAGGCGGCAAACGTCAAGTCCATGACGTTGCAAGAGTTCAGAGAGATGAACATGCCGGTCGCAGTAGACGACCTCTTCAATCAAATTGAGGGTCACACGTTCATGATGTGCCACGAAGAGATGCGAAAGAAGCACGGTATCTGGATTCCCGAACTCGTGCCGGTTTTTGAAAAACTGGATGCAGCCCGAGCGGCAACTGGCTAGTAAGGCAACTGGCTAGTAAAGCGCTACGCCAATCAATTGGGAGTGGCCCATGGTTGGAGCTACGCTGTTGGACTTTGTTGCTGCACAATACGCGGCTGGACAGCGGCAGCTTGCCGAATGCACGAGGCAACTCGTCAGCATGGCTCAAACTCCAATTGTCGAGTTACTGGACTACTCCAACGAAACGGTCTTCCTTGAACCGACACTGTTTACCTTTTTTGGTCGCAGAGAAAAAAAGGTCACTCTTGAGCAGATTCTCTACGCGAAATTGCCCGATCGTTCTTCGCTTGCCACTTTCGCGGCGTACGCCGATCATGGCGGCCTTATCTATTTACCTCAACTCGGTTACCTGACGACGGATGCGTCCGACTCGGTCGTGACCGTCGATCCCGACGTCCTCGCGAGAGGCATTAGCGGTTTGCGACGTGTTTGCAATTCACGCATCGATCTATGCATGGCCAGTGATCCGCTGCTCCGGCCGATCTTGCAAGATGCGGATGAACAAGAGACACGAATCGAAGATGACGCCGCCGAACATTACTCGGTTGGCGTCGACAGAGCGTTGGAGACGATTGGCCGCGTTGCGCCTCTCTTGTTCGAATGTCTGCTGGCGGTGACCCGTCGCGTCACGCTATTTCGATCGGAAAAACTCGGCTCATTCGCGGACATCGCGGCTCACGGCACGGCATTCCTCAACGTCGCACCTCCCGACGTCACCACTGAAGTCTTTTTTGTTGAAGATCTGGCTCATCAGTGTGGCCATATTCTCTTCAATGCAGTGACAGTGAATCGTGAAGATTATCTGCGGGCAAGTCCTACCACACCTTTGAAACAGTTGACGGGTGCGGACGGCGAACGGCGAGACGTGTACACGGCGTTTCATGGTGTGTTTACGGAAGCGTTGATGTGCATCGCCTTGACGAGGTGCTTGGAGACTCGAGTTTTTTCCGAGGAAAAATTGCACGAAGTATTGGGACGCCTGTCGTTCGTGATGAAGCGATTCGAACTTGATCTATTGAATCTGCAACACGTGCAAAACGAGGGCCTGTTCACAGCGCGCGGGCTGACCGTCGTTCACGAATGCGGCAGCGTATTCGACGAAGTGTTTCGTTGTACTGCGGATCGTATTATTCATTTTGATCTGAGCAACCAACCATACACCTTCAGTTGTGAGCGTTTTGCAGCTTTGAATCCCCGGCATTGAAGATGCCCAACGTGTGGCACTTGTGGCACCGGCTCCTCTGGCTCTGCCAGTGTCTTGAACAAAGCAGCCCACGGCTGTTTCAACTCAAGCCGGGAATTGGATCTCCATGGTAGACGTAGTGGGGGCGATCGAGCTTGTCCTTCCAAGCGATACTTCGCGGCAAACCTAACGCTTGATAGATGGTGGCCGCCAGGTTCTCGGGGCGCTGCGGATCGTCTTTTGGATAGGCGCCTAACGCATCGGACGATCCGATCACTGTGCCACCCTTCACGCCCCCTCCCGCCAGGAACACGGACTGCAACGCCCCCCAATGATCGCGACCTGGGAGGTTGGACTTGGCACCTGGGAATGTGAATATCTTTGGTGTTCGCCCGAATTCACCAGCCATGACAATCAGGACATCATCAAGCATGCCCCGGTCGTTCAGGTCCTCGACCAGGGCCGAGACAGCTCGATCCGTGGGCGGAAACAGAAAGTTCTTCAAGTTAGGAAAGGCGGCCTCATGCGTGTCCCAGCTCTCATCGTTCCCCAAGTTCACTTGCACGAGGCGGACACCGGCCCGGACTAATTGGCTTGCCATGAGCAGCGACCAGCCGAACGAGTTGCGACCATAGCGATCTTGAACTCTTGCCGGTGCGGCGTGCACGTCCAACGCCTTTTGAACCGTCGACTTTGTCAACAGCGAAATCGATTCTTCCCGCATACGATCGAATTGTTGTACCGTTGCCGCTGCGTCCAAAGTTCGTCGTTGAGACTCTAGGGACTCCAGTAGTTTCAAGCGACTGGCAAAATGATCGCGGAGCATTCCTGGCGTCAATTCGAATCGCGGTGCTTCAAACTGATAGTTCTTGGGAGTCGTTCGACCTTCCCAGCGTTGGAAGCCGTATTCTGGGAAAGCACCGTGGACATAACTCGTGTCCCGGTAGTTACTCGCTTCGATAAACAATGGATCATGCGCTTCGCCCATTTGACCAGCGTACTGACCGGGGATTTTACGACCGCTGACGTGAATCAGTTGTTCGGGCAACACAGCCGCGGGCGGTAGATTGTTCTTGCGTGGAAATAGCCGCCCAACGATGGAGGGAATGGAAGGGAAATCGTTGGCCGTCGGTCGGCTCGGCTGAAACCCACCCGGAGTTGGCGTCCGGCCGGTCAACATTACGTGATGGCCGATCGAATGTTCATTGTAGGGGTGGGTCAACGAACGGACCAAAGCCCATTGGTTACTGATCGCCGCGAGCATCGGCAGGTGTTCACAGATTTGCAGGCCCGGAGTCGCGGTGGAAATCGGTCGAAATTCACCGCGAATCTCTTCGGAGGCTTGGGGCTTCATATCAAAACTGTCGTGCTGAGCCAGCCCACCGCTTAGGAATATATAGATGACCGACTTTTGCTGACGCGGATTCTCGTCGCCGATGTTGTCGTCGGCTAATGAAGAGAGGCCAGCGACGTGGTTCATGCCCAGCCCCAGCAGTCCGATCGATCCAGCTTGGATCGCCAAACGTCGAGACAACGGGGCGTGGGACCAGGTGTTCAGGCGGTCCTCACATCCGAATTTGCTCACGGTCACACTCCTTTTGCTTCCGCGACTTCCATCTAGGAGACAGAGGTCTGGGTAAGTCGACGACGTTCCCAGATTCTACACCGTCAGCTGCGTGTTGCCGAAAGAAAACCGTTCGACAAAACGGACGGACCTGAGAATAGCGCCTGCGGCTCAAATCAGGGACAAGACCCTTGCGGCTCACCTTTCCTCGACCCGCAGGTTGGATAGGAAGACATGAAGTTTGAGCAGTGTCGCGTTCTTGAGCTGTCCGGCAGAGATGTGAAGCGATCTCAGGTGCTTGAGATTCGCGAGAGGTTCAAGTACTTCGTCGGTCATTTGCTCGTTGCCATTTAGTCTGAGCTCATTCAGATTTGGCCTCACTGGCTGCAGGAAATTCGCGAAGGAACTATGCTTAGCTGGGTGTTGAAGGCGCGCTGGTGGAAGCAACTAATGGCACATTTAGTGTTGCTGGGACTGGTTGTTTTTTTGCGAGTCCATTTCACGACGACGGTTG
>DUDC01000050.1 GCA_012959465.1 Planctomycetaceae bacterium | reverse complement strand
ATTCGTTGGACATGCAGACGCTGCCGAAGATCGGCCCAACGTATTGCTTATTGTGATCGATGATCTGAACGACTGGGTGGCCTGTCTCGGTCACTTGCAAGCGAAGATGCCAACGGATCCGCACGGATTCTCCGTGGGCTCGTGTTGGCGGTTGGCTGGAAGTCAACCAGTCCACCGGCCACCAACGTGCCACGCAAATGCGAGATTCTTCATTGTCCATCCGGTTTGAAAACTGCGAAAGTTCAGACAACGAACATCGACCAGTGCTCGCAGACGTGGTCTAGTCAAACCAGTCCGAGAGGTAGGAGAGATTGCGGAAGATCAACTCTTGGATCTTGACTCGGCGACAACTACTTCGATGTTCAAAGACCGTCAAACACGCGGCGGAGGAATACGAAATCCTCACCCGTCAGCTTGATACACTCCTTAACGGGCCGGCGATACTCAGTGTGCAGTGTATAGAAACCGCGGTATCCGGCCTGTTGAATCGTGCTAACGAATTCCGGAATGGGAGCAACACCGTCTTCCAACCGACAGTAATTTGTCCGCCACTTCTGTTGCCCTTTTTCGTCGCGTTCCAGACGTTCCCACTGGAAGTTTTTTAGCGCGACAAGCGATACCCAGGGTGCCAGCAGGTCGATCGCCTGTCGCCAACCGCCAGCACCGCCAGTCAACACCATGTGGTGTGAGTCGAGATAAGCACCGATCCGCTCCGGCGGCATATCGCGGATCAACTGGTAGAGCATGAACCCGTTCGAGGGCACGGATTCGCCGGAATGAACGTGAACACACGGTCGAACGTCGTACTTTTCGGCCAGCTTCACCACTTCGTCAAGCCGACGTCGAACAGCGTCCAATCGCTTGGCCAGCTCTCCGAACTTTCCAGCGGAATAGTAACCCATTTTGATTCGGTCGATACCCAGTCGTTGGCAAGTCGCTAGAATTTCCTCGGCGTTACGATCCGCCGCAGTAATGCCCGTTGTCAGCATCATGATCTCAAGACCATGGTCACGGGCAATTTGAGCCGCTTTGGGTAATTCGGTTTTTGCAGCGTTCGGTTCGATATGGCCACCCGGACGCACTGTGACATCAAGACCATCGACGCCCATCTGCTTGAAGACTTGACAGACGGCCGAAATCGACAGCGATTGAAACTGTTCGGTGTAGACACACACCTTAGGTCTTGAGTTGGGGACAGCCGATTCCTCGGCCAACGATCCGCTGACAGCGGTCGCGATCCCGGTTTCAACCGCTGCGCGGATAAAGTCTCGTCGCTTAACCGACACGTTGCAAATGTTCATTGAGAGATCCTCGGTTTGCACGGCAACGGCACGACGGGCTCGCGAGTCCGTCGTGCGCGATCCAACTATTCGGGTCTCTTGAACTCGCTCTCATCGAGCTTGTCGGGAAAGGTCACTTTTTGCGGAAAGGACTCAACAAGCAGTTTTCCATCTCGATTCATGATGATCTTCGTTGGGCTCTTGAATCCGTCGAATTCATTGTACTCTAGAAAGACGCACATAGGACACACCATCACCCATCCCGTAATAGGTGCCCTTGTCGTCGGTAATCGTATTAACGCTCCGGTTGAGCGCCTTGGTACCGCCCCCTTAATGGCGCAGTCGATCAACTACTGAGCTTTGACGGTATCAGCCGCGGCCTTCTGCGGCGGAACAAGCAACAGTCTCACCGCGGACACTAACACAATTCGAATCGTGAAATTCATCGTGTGTTTTCTCCTGTGTATTCAGACCGTCGAGTGATGATCTAGATCGCAAAATGCATGGGGTATCGGAGTCGCTCCAGGATTAGTTGGTGGTGAGTATAGCACGCCACTTCCTGCCCTGGTGAAAATAACGATATCCGGACGGCGTCCTGAGCCGAACGCGTTAGCGTCGAGTCTTGAGTGAAAACCGAGGCTGCTGCCTACGGCTCAAAACGACGATGCAGGGCGGTTGGTGACCACAGAAAAACGAAAAACGGCTCGGAAGGTCCTAGAATGGCGGGCTACGGGGGCGTATGCTGCACCAAATTGGAACCACGCTTCCCTCGGACCCTGTTCTGGGACCAGGGGCCGGATCAACACGAACAGGAGATCAGCTATGTCGAAGACGAGAACACGACTTCATCGTCGTCGGTTTTTGAAGAACGCTCTTTCGGCTGCAGGTGCTGCGGTTGCTGCACCGACGATCATCCCCAGTTCGGCCCTGGGTCTAGACGGCGCGGTCGCTCCGAGCGAGCGAATCGTCGTCGGCGGAATCGGCATCGGACGACGGGGTGGCTACGACCTCGGCTGCTTCCTGCAACAAGACGATGTCCAATTCGTCGCGGTTGCCGATATCAAGCAGGCCCGACGGACCGCGGTCAAGAAAATAGCTGACACCAAGTATGGCAATCAAAACTGTGACACGTACCGCGACTTTCGCGAACTGTTGGACCGCCGTGATATCGATGCAGTGCTGATCGCCACAGGACCGAATTGGCACGCGACGGCCGCCATGACCGCCGCCAAGGCTGGCAAGGATATGTATTGCGAAAAGCCGGTCACCAAAAACATCGACCAGAGCCTGATTCTGGCGGATACGATGCGTCGTACCGGACGCGTGTTTCAGGCTGGCACGCAGCGGCGGAACCTGCCGCATTTCGCGTTCGCCTGTGAATTGGCTCGAACCGGCAAACTCGGAAAACTCAAGAGAGTCTGGGCTCCCCCGGCTGGGATGCAGGCCATGATGAGTGGCTGGTTGGTTCCACAAGCCGAACCGGATAGAGACGTGGTCGACTGGGACATGTATCTCGGCCCCGCTGCTTGGCGCCCATTCAACAAAAAACTGCTCGATGGTTTCAATTTTGAAAAAGGGGGCGGGCTGGTCGGCGGTGGCGTTCTGGAATGGGGGTCACACTGCGTCGACCTCTGCCAATGGGCTGTTGGAGATTGCCTACCTCCCGTCGAGTACAACGCCAAGAAAGATGGCGAACTGGTCTGTCGCTATGAAAACGGAACCGAGTTGATCTTCCGTGAAAAGGGCTGGATTCCACTCGGTTCGTGCCCAGTACGATTCGAGGGCGAGACCGGGTGGGTGGAAGCGGGCGACAGCGGCAAAATGGTATTGAGTTCGCCCGCGCTGCTCGCCGGAAGAACGGTTGAGGAGATCGGCGGCTATCCGGCGACATACCACGTTCGAGATTTCCTCAACTGCGTCAAGACGCGCAGCCTCACCAAGGGCAACGCAGAAGCCGCATGCAACGCACACATCGCCTGTCACGCAGCCAACATCGCGCTCCACCTCAATCGCCAGGTGAAGTACGACAACATCACGCACGAGTTCATCAACGACGCACAAGCTAATCGATTACGGTCCGAGGCGCTACGTGAACCGTGGCGGCTGTAAAGCCCCACATCGACGTTTCGCAATGCTCGTCAAATTCACTGTTCTTATGCTCTGGACTGATACCATGAAAACAAGTCGACAATTCACAAACTGTGTCGTTTTCCTTGCCGCGTTGTTCGCCATCGCCTCGACTACCTGGGCGGCAGATGATGAATCCCCCGACCGGGAGCGGGACCTACTGGCAGTTCTGCGCTCCGACGCGGCAGCGTCCGAAAAAGCGATCACTTGCAAACTCTTGGCCATCCACGGCTCGAGTGACGCCGTGCCTGACTTGGAAAAACTGTTGTCCAATCCACAGTTATCCTCATGGGCTCGCATCGCGTTGGAAGCGATTCCAGGTGACGCGAGTGACGCGGCATTGCGACGTGCGAGTGAGTCGCTTGAAGGGAGACTTCTGGTCGGCATGATCAACTCGCTGGGTGTCCGCCGTGACGCGAACTCGGTCCAATTATTGACCACACGCATGCAAGACAAAGACGCCGCCGTCGCGTCAGCCGCAGCCGTCGCGCTGGGAAGGATCGCCAACACGGCGGCCACCAAATCACTTCGCTCCGCGTTGGCAGGCGCTCCTGTGGACGTCCGCTCGGCGGTCGCCGAAGGGTGTGTCTTGTGTGCGGAGCAACTGTACAACGAAGGAAACTTAACCGAAGCCATCGCTATCTACGACCAGGTCCGCAAAGCCGACGTGCCCAAACAGCGAATGGTCGAGGCGACTCGGGGGGCGATACTCGCTCGAAATCAAGACGGGATTCCCCTACTACTTGAACTGTTCCAGTCACCGGACAAGATACTGTTTCGCCTGGCATTGACGACAGTCCGCGAAATTCCAGGTGGGCAGGTCGACAAGGCTCTGGCGTCCGAGATGGATCGCGCCACGCCGGAACGCGCCGCCTTGATCGTACGAGCCATGGCTGACCGCCCAGAGACGGTCCAACTGGCCGCTGTCTTGGCCGCCGCCGAACGAGGGCCGAAGCAAGTGCGAATCGCTGCCATCGACGCACTGTCACGCGTGGGCGACGCGTCGTGTTTAGCCACGCTTCTTACGATTGCCATCGATTCTGACGCCGACCTGGCAGCACTGGCAAAGGCGACGCTGACCGATCTGCCCGTCGAAAAAATTGACACGCAGATCGTCGCGATGCTCTCCAAGGCCGAGGGCAAAATCTATCCGCTGCTGATCGAACTGGTTGGGCAGAGACGTATCGACGCCGTGCCTATTCTGCTGAAAGCACTGGATGATTCTGACAAGGTCGTCCGTCGTGCTGCTTTGTCTGCACTGGGTGAAACGATCTCGGCCACCGAGCTGCCTGTGCTGGTCGCTCAGGTTGTCACACCAACGCATCCTGAAGATGCGCCAGCCGCTCAACAAGCTCTTAAAACTGCCAGCGTCCGCATGCCGGACCGCGAGGCGTGCGCAGCGAAGCTCGCGGCCGCGATCAAACGATCCGAGTCGGTGTCGACGAAAGGCACTCTGCTGGAAATCCTCGGAGCCGTCGGTGGAACCGAGGCCCTGACGGCAATGAGTAACGCGGCAAAAAGTGACGATCTCAACCTTCAGGACGTTAGTACGCGTCTCCTCGGCACGTGGATGACCGAGGACGCGGCACCCGTGCTGCTCGATTTGGCCAAAACAATGCCGAACAAGAAGTACCAGGTTCGAGCGCTGCGTGGCTACATCCGAATCGCTCGACAGTTTGTCTTGCCAGCCCAACAACGCGCCACTATGTGCCAGAATGCGTTGGATGCAGCGCAGCAGGTTGCCGAGAAACGCCTCGTCATCGACGTGCTCAAACGCTATCCGCATGCGGCAACACTCAAAGTGGCCTTCAATGCGCTCGAAGTTGCCGAGGTGAAGGACGAGGCTGCCGAGGCCATTTTGATGATCGCCCAGAAGATAAAGGGTAAGGGAGTGGAGTTGATCCTCTCCAAGTCAGTCCTGGCCGAAGTGAAGCTCGAAATTGTAAAAGCGGAATACGGTGCTGGTTCAACACAATTGGACGTGACGTCCATAGTGCGGAAACATGCAGGTAACTTGCGGCTGATCACGCTGCCTGCCACAAACTACAACAACAGCTTCGGACGCGATCCGTCACCGGGAAGTGTCAAGAAACTGAAAATCCAATACCGTATCAACGGCAAACCAGGCACTGCGTCCTTTGGCGAGAATGCACTGATCCTGCTCCCGCTGCCGAAGTGATCGATCGCAGGTAGCTGCTCACTAAAAGAAAATCGGCAGCCGTGCCTGAGCCGCAACGACAGAGCGTTCCGTGAATGTCAGGCTTCGTCGGCATATGCTCTATCCAATGTCATTTTTTTGCGCACCTTGAATTCACCTGTTGCGAACAGGCTACTTTTTAAATTCGATGAGAACTTCTCGGAAGGTGTTCTCACCAATATTTCGGGTGCTGTGAGTTGCGGGCACGGCCGGATAGCCAGGACGGTCCGACACGATCTGATCACCCTCAACGCGAAAGTTAACAGCTCCACCAGATTCGAGGTCAACGGTGTAGAGGAACTCGCCGTCCGGACCAGCAACTTCCAATGTTGATCCCGAAAAAACGCGGACAGAGTAGTCCAATACGTGGGTGTGTAGAGCTCCGTGCTCACCCGGTTCAAGATCGAGGTGCCAGACGATCACTCGGTCATCTTCAAAAACCTTTTGTGTTCCAACTCCGGACATAGAACTTACTCCCTCTTTTGTGTCTGACGGTCTTGCCGAGCTGAAATCCACGTCATAAGTGTCCGCCTCGCTCATTATTGAGGAGCCGAGGTATACTCCTCTCAAGGAACTGGTCGAATACCGGCTTCCAGCGTCCAGAAAAAGCTTCGGAAATTGGTTGCGCGTGTGGAGCCTTTGCCGATTGTCTTAAGGACATGCGGTGCAAACGATTCATAGCCATAAACCAGATGCGAACAGCCGGCCTCCCGCATCGTTTTCAAAATTTCTTTGGTGCAAAGCGTGGCATGACTGGTGCCCGACCAGTACATGCCGGTCCAGCCCGTCATGCGGCCGTCCGCATCATGTTGGGGCTTTGGCACCAGGCCGGATTCGTGCCAAAGGCGGCAAATTTCGTTGAGCCATGTCCGTCCTGAATATTGGTCCATGGTCATCAGGTTTTCATCGAGGAACCCGATATAATCCACATCGAAAGTGTCTTTGGCATATTTGGCCATTTTCACAATATATTCGGGACTG
>DUDC01000049.1 GCA_012959465.1 Planctomycetaceae bacterium | reverse complement strand
CGGGAACGTACCTATCGCGTGGTCGTCATGCGACAAGACGGTGTCAACGGAAACGGCGCTCCGGCCGGATTGAATTCGGCGTTGAGTATGAGCCAGGCCAGCCGTGGCCAAGTCGTTAACCTCTCGGCATACAAAAACGATGTACTGCACGCGTTGGCGATGACAGGTGGTCTGCCGGGCAACGACGTCAAGAACGAAATCAAGATCCTCCGCGGCCGGCTGCTCGACTATCGCAAACGGGACGCTTTCATTCGCGAGTTTTACCAAACCAATTGTGATCAAGGGCCCTGTCTCTGCGCCCCGCCACTGCCGGAGGATCCGGCGATCATACGCATTCCTTTACGGCTACCGCCTGGACACGTGCCTCAGTTCCGACCGGAGGACATCGTCCTCGAGGAGGGCGATATCATCTTGATCGAGAACCGCGAACGCGAGGTGTTTTACACGGGCGGACTGTTGGGTTCAGGAGAACATCAACTTCCTCGCGATTATGATCTGGATGCGCTCACGGCACTGTCGTTGGTCGGACCCGGCATCGGTGGCGGACAAGCCGGTGGACAAGGCGGACAAAGTGGTGGCTTTGGAGGACAGCAAGGCAACGCAGCCTCGATGCTGGGCGGTGTCGCACCGGGGCAATTGTTTATCCTTCGGAAAACACCCTGCGGTGGTCAGATCATCATTTCGGTCGACATGAATCGAGCGATTCGAGACCCAGGTGCGCGGCCCTTGATTCAAGCGGGTGATATCCTGATCCTACGATATCGACCGGTGGAAGAGCTGATGAACTTCAGCATCGGAACCTTCTTCACCTACGGAATCTCGCAGATGTTTAACAACCGCTAGTTGCTGCTGAATACAGAGAAGATTCAGGAAGGGCCTCGTTTATACGGGGCCTTTTCTTTTGTGTGGCATGGGAAATTCAAGCACGAAGCGCAAGCGAGTCTCGAGAGCGGCAATAGACTCACTCGCTGGCGCTTCGTGCTTGTATTGTTGGCTCGTCAAGATGTTAAAGAATGACGAAACAATAGCTGCCGTTCGGAAAAACCGTGGGCTACCGCCCGTCGGCTGATCTGCACAACGCAAACGGGTTGGTGCGGGCTCCTTCCGTCGTCCGCGGCGGCGTATTACCATGGAAGATTCGACCCCACCTCTCAACCTCGATTGTTCTTGTAATGCGTTGTGCGTTTATCACTGGTATCACGGGTCAAGACGGCTCCTATTTGGCCGAATTGCTCTTGCAGAAGGGGTATAAGGTTCACGGGTTAGTGCGCCGCACAAGTGCCATGGTGACTCTGCGGATTGGGCATTTGCTTGCCCACCCGGAACTTCATATTCACTACGGTGACATTACCGACGGTCAGCATCTCATGCGACTGGTTTTGGAGACGGAACCGGACGAGATCTACAACTTGGCCGCCCAAAGTCATGTGCGTCTCTCTTTTGATCTCCCGGTCTACACGACCCAGACCGTCTCTGGCGGCGCACTGTTTGTGCTCGAAGCCGCGCGAATGTTGCAGCGTTCAAAAGAGGTTCGCGTCTACCAGGCGTCTTCGAGTGAGATGTTCGGCAACATCGACGAATGGCCGCAGACCGAAGTAACCCGCTTCGCTCCTCAAAGTCCCTACGCATGTGCGAAAGTGCACGCGTTCCACCAGACAGTCAACTATCGAGACGCTTTCGGGTTATTCGCGGCGAACGGCATCCTGTTCAATCACGAATCGCCCCGCCGCGGCGCGGAGTTTGTCACGCGTAAAATCACGCTGGCGGCCGCCAGAATTCAGCGAGGCGAACAGGAAAAGTTGTACCTTGGTAACCTGGACGCCGCTCGAGATTGGGGATATGCGGGCGATTACGTCAACGCGATGTGGCGGATTCTGCAACACGACGAACCGACCGATTTTGTCATCGCGACAGGTGTGAGTCACACGGTCCGCGACTTTCTAGACGAAACTTTCCGACACTTCAACTCGCTCGAATGGCAGGATGTCGTCGAAACCGATTCAAAGCTGATTCGACCAACGGAAGTCCACCATTTGGTAGGAGACTCAAGCAAGGCTGCCGACCTGCTCGGCTGGAAGCCCCAAGTCGACTTTGAGGGTCTGGTGAAATTGATGGTGGAACACGATACGGGTATCGGCGTCGAGAGGTGAAAGACAACGGCTTTCCGGTTGGTCACGTTCAGCGAAAGCGACCTACTTCCTCGATTTTACCTATGCTCTCGTAGCCAAGCGTCACGATCGTGTTTATCGGTATATTTCCTAAATCACCCCGACGGAGACCACCGATATGTTTCCATAGCCCCGGGCCTCATTGCGCACCGGGAATCTGAATCGGGGACCAGACGATGACTTTGACCATGACGTCCCGCGCCGTCGCTTGGCGCCTTGTGTTGGTGGGATGCCTGGCCGGTGTACTGCTGCCCATGACGCTCAAGTCTGAGACGCAGGATGATCCCCAAACGGCTACCAAGAGCGACGGTGAAAAGAAGAACGAGCTGAACAAGCAACCCGCTCCAAAGAGCACAGGCACAGCGCGGTCCACGAATGACGAACGGCGACGAAAACTGTGGGAAGATGTCGAAGTCAGTCGCGCTCGATTGAGGAAGAAGGCGGTCGAAGCCTGGAAGAACGATTCCGGTGTTACGCGACGGGCGCCGCCCGTACGTTCTTCGGTGCACTCCGCCCGCCCACGAATAGTCCCGGCAGGGAAGGCGGCGAAGCCTGCAAGGTCGGCCGCACGTCCGTCGACTGCCCCCAAACCCAGTATTCTCAGGCAACCGACACGCATCTCCCGAGACTTTGGCGGATCCACTGCCGACGGGCCAGATGGTCGCACAAACGATTCACCCGATGTGACTCTGGAACTGCGCAGCCGCTCCGGTTCAGTCCCGTCAGCCAAGCCGGGCGGCGGTACGACCATTCGGCAACTCGGTCCACGCGGCAACGTCCCCGCTGCAATCTCGTCTCCGAAGGCTACGATTCCGAACACGACGACCCCGGCACCGCTGCCCCGTACGACGCCGCCCAAAAAAAGGCCGTCTGTAGCACCTCTATCCAACAACCCAGCGGTGACGGTGCTCAAGCCGTTGGACACGACACAACGCGAAATCAATCGGGTACCTGTTATCGACCCAAAACGGCCAAAAAACAGACCACTTTTGACGCAAGACCGAAAGAGCAAGGTCGTTTCGCCCCGTTCCAACATTCAGCATCGGTCGATCGTGTCCCGCCCGGCAGTGCCTTCACCGCGAAGTGTCACCGCCATTCCGTTAACTCCCCGCGGCCGGAAGCAACCGGTCATTTCCCTCAACCCCAAAACTCCGCCGCTGCAGTTGGTGACGCCCGGATTCAAGGGCGCCCCCGGCGCACTCGGTGGAGTGCAGACTTCGCCTCCGAACGAGGCACTGCCAACGGAGCCAGGTCGTAACGAACTTCTCCTCGCCGATAATGTGAACGCGGCGGCAAAGAAATCGCGAGTTGTTTTTACCGTCACTGACGACGGAATTGAAAGCGTAGAAATACCGCTTACGACGCAGATCGGATCAATCGTCCGCGTAGCACCAATGCCGGCTGACAATGCACCTCGAGCTCTCGCCTCGGTTGACCCCGCAAACCGGCCGCGTCCTGTTGTCGAAAATGTAAAGCCGGTCACGCCACCTGTCCGAGTTCTTGCTCACCGTCCGGCCGTCGTTCGCGCTGCGAAGTCAGTCGACTTGCGTCCGGCGAAACCGGCGCCTGCTGAGATTGCTGCCAAACCCGGTCTCGGCCCAACGGAACCTCCGAAAACGACTGCCGCTGGCCCCGCACCCGCACCCACACCGTCGCCGGATCGTATCGCAACCGTCCGATCACCCTGGCAATCACTGCCACTTCCGCAAGGTAGGCCGAAGAATCCTCGTACAAACTCGCTGGCTCATAATGATGGAACCGGCGCACCCCGTCGCCTTGATTCCGATCGTGACGTCAATGCCGAATCAAAAGAACAGGCCTCAACGATTCGACCGATGCCGAGAGTCGAACGTAGACCGGGGCTGTTGTCTCAGAACGCCCCCTCGACTACCAGCTCACGGCGGAAACGCCCGTACGACCGAAACTCAGCCAAGTCGACGATCGGACGATCAAGTGGTGGACATCTACTTGCCCTGAATGAGCCGACTACGCTGTTTCAACCGCGGAGTGTACAGGCTCATTCTTCGGCCAAGCTTCAATCGAAGCCGATGCCGTCGGTCGCTAAATCCGTCCCGTCGGTCACCAAACCGATGCCAGCCGTCCTCAAGCCACTGCCGTCGGTCGCTAAATCGGTCCCGTCGATCACGAAACCAATGCCATCCGTCCTCAAACCGTTGCCCTCCAAACCAATTCAGGGAACCAAGCCGACGCCATCGGTTGCTAAATCCGTCCCGTCGGTCACCAAACCACTGCCGTCGGTCTCTCGACCCGTCGTGCAAAATCCCATGCCGGTACCGACTGTGGTCAAACCTGTGCCCACGGCCCCGAAACCCGTTGCGTCAGCCGTGACGACCAACACGTCACCCAGCGACGTACGAACCGGTCCAAAAGTGACCGCGCCACCCGTGATTGCATTGAATGCTGCCCCGAACATCACGGAATTAGATCCGCAGGATCGCATTCTCGCTGAACCCCAAGTGACGCATCATCGATTGCAATTGCAAGTCAACCAATCGGGACTCTTGCGTTTGCCAAACGATGTCGAGAAAGTGACGGTCATCAAGAAGGAACTCTGCAACGTTATTCTATTCGAAAACCGGCAGGTTTCGATCATTGCCAAAAAAGCCGGGACAACTCACATGATGTTGACCATGAAAGGCGAAGTGGGAACGACAAATTACTTGATCTCGATCACTCCACAGAAGGTTGCCAGCCAACAAGCCGACTCGTATAGCAAACTGGAGCAAGCGATCCACCAGATGTTCCCAGCCGCCGTCGTCACAATCGGCGAAGAACGAGGTCGAATCACTGTCACTGGCGAAGTCGACTCCAACGATGAGGCGTTCAAAATCCTCGCACTCGTGCGACAAGTTCACTTGGTACCGGTGATCGATCGATTGACCGTGCGGTAGGTTCGAACGCTTGTTCAAATCGCCTGCTGCCGAAATCAGGATACCAGCAATTCTTCGATTTTGCGGACGTTTGTGTCCCAACGAAAATAATCGGTCACGAACTGACGACCACGTTCTTCGAGTGGCTTGCGTTGTTCGGGATCACGCATCAGGGTGACCACTGCTTTGGTCCATTCCGATGGCGTTGTCACTCCTTCCGCGGGAGGGTCGGCAATATCTAGGCCGTCCAATGCTTGCATTGAGGAGACGACGGCTCGACTCATACTCATCGCTTCCAGTACCTTGTTCTGAATGCCTCGGGCAACCCTCAATGGTGCGATGACAACACTTGCATTCTCTACATAGGGACGTACGTCGGGGACGGAACCAGTAACGTTGACTCCCGCCTGCGATGCGAGCGCCATCACTCGCGGTGCAGGTGACTTTCCGACGATGTCCAGCTCGGCGTCGGGAACCTGCACTTTCACTGCCGGCCATATTTCTTGGCAAAACCACTCGATCCCGTCAACATTTGGTTCGTAGTTTTGCACGCCCACGAAAACGCAACGAGGCGGCGCCTTGGACGGGACCGGTTGCGAAGAGTGAAAATAATCGAGATCCACTCCGTTCGAGATGACGTGGCAGCTTGCTGCGGGTGCAAAATCGGCGAGGATGTTCGCTTCGCGGCGACTGACCACAATGACCGGTGCCTGCCGAGTGATCTCGATTTCCAGTGAGCGAGTTCGCCTCGCCTCCAGTTTGTAGATCAGCGATTTCGGGCCACGGGTTTGGCGGCCGAGATCAAACCACTTTTGGCTGTCGATGTCCACGAGGTCAACGAGCACCTTCAGATTTGAAGAGTGTTTTGCGACATACGGCCACATGCTTGAACAGAAAACGAACGCTGCGTCAAACTCACCACCGGCCAGTTTGCCGTCCAAAGTGCGTTGCAGTTGAGGGGACATGAACGCCGCTTCGGTGGCGGAACGCCCACGAGCGACCGAGGACATGACACGCATCCAACGTGCTCTCGTTAATTCTCCCACGTGTAGCTCATCGACCATTTGAGTCATCACGGACCGATGCTCATCAGAAGTGTCTTCGCTAGTCACGCAGCCCACGGTGACCCGATGCCTCTTGACAAGCTGTCGTAGTGTGTGAAAAGACCGGATCCTATCACCTCGATCGGGAGGGTAAGGGAACCGTTGACAAAGGAAGAGAACATTCATGGAGCGACAGAATCCTTGGAATAGTCCGAGAACGTATCTCTATTGAAGTCGGTAATGAAGAAAAGACAATACGGCTGACGTGTTTCACCGTTCGAGTAAGACTAGACGCAAGCCGCAAGATCGTCCCAATAGTTGTAAACCATTATCCGCTTGGTGTTGTTCGGGTCTGGCCTGTCACTTCAAGGTCCCGTCACTTCAAGGCGGCTCGAATAACTTCTGCGACTTGTTTGCCAAGTCGCTGGGAGCCCGCCGAGCTAAAGTGCACATTGGCAGGCCGTTGGATTTCAGCGAGCTGGGGCAAGGCAAAATTGTAGAGGTCGTTGATCGGGACATTTAGTTCGTCCATTACCTTCTTGGCAATGG
>DUDC01000048.1:277-6722 GCA_012959465.1 Planctomycetaceae bacterium | reverse complement strand
CACGTCGACTTCGACGACGTCCTTATCTTTAACGCCGAATTGTTCGGCGTCCGCCGGTGTCATGTGAATATGTCGCCAGGCGCAGATCACTCCGTGACCCAACGACACTTTGCGGTCGTCGTTGCCGACGAGTGTGATACCGGGTGTGTTGTCAACATCGCCCGACGCGCGAATCGGCGCGTCGATTCCCAGATAGAATTCGTCGGTGCGGGAGATCTCCACCTGGTTCACGCCGCGGGTTGGGCCGAGCACTCGAACTCGCTCGATCTGCCGCTTCGGGCCGATGAGAGTGACACATTCCACGGCGGCAAATTGTCCTGGCTGTGAGAGTGGCTTGAGCGGTGTGAGCTGGTGACCGTCACCGAAAAGTGCTTCCACCGTTTCTTGCGTCAAGTGAATGTGTCGCGCGCTGATGGCGACCGGGATCGATTGTTGGCTGGTTGTAGCAAATTGTGTGCTGCAAAGCTGACGTGTCAACTTGGCGATTTCCCACGCTTCGTCGGTGCGCGCGGCCAGTAATCTCACACGGCTATGCCGAGTGGAAAACTCGGCGACCGGCTCATCAAATGAAACCCGCGCCTCACGGTTGGTGTCTTCATCCAGTCGAGCACCCAGAAACTCTAGGCGTTGCGTGACATGATGCCGCACCGTCGCGCTGTTTTGGCCGATACCGGCGGTGAATACGATGGCGTCCACGCCGCCCATCACCGCAGCGTACGCGCCAATGTACTTTCGAATGCGATGACAGAACACTTGAATCGCCAGGCGGCAGCTTTCATCACCCTCCTCCGCACGCTGTTCGATGTCGCGAAAATCGCTACTTCCTCCGGAGAGCCCGACGAGACCCGCTCGACGATTCAACAGCGTGTCGACCTCGTCGACGGACATCTGTTCGCTGCGCATCAAGTGCAGCAGTACGGCCGGATCGATATCGCCACAACGGGTTGCCATCACCAATCCTTCCAGTGGCGTCATGCCCATACTGGTTTCGACGCTCCGCCCGTACTCGACCGCACAGAGACTGCACCCACCGCCCAAGTGACATGTGATGATGCGCAAGTTCCTCAGTTCGTCACCCAGAAACTCCGCCGCGCGATGGGCGACGAATTGATGACTGGTGCCGTGAAATCCATACTTCCGCAGGCCGTGCTTGGTCGCCAGTGCTTGCGGCAGGGCGTACGTCGCCGCGCGAGGTGGAATCGTGGCGTGAAACGACGTGTCAAACACGGCAACGTGGAGTACATCCGGGAGCAATTGTCGCGCCGCCTGAATTCCCGCAATGCCGGCCGGGTTGTGCAGAGGGGCCAGTGAAACGGTTTGCTCCAACTGCCGTGCCACGCCGTCGTCGATGATCGTCGGTTGCGTGAACCACTCACCGCCATGCACCACACGATGGCCGACACTTTCAATCTCAGAGGAAACACGCTCGATCAACCTCGGCAGCAGCTTCGTGATCGCGTCGCCATGAGTTTTCGGCGCTGTTTCACTTTCGCCGTCGTCAAAAATTGCCTGTGATTCGTCAGTACCCAGCCGCTCAACTCTTAGTTCGCTCAGCCGTTGGCCCGTTTCTGCGTGAATGACCGCCGCTTTGATCGACGTACTGCCACAATTGATAACAAGCACCGGCATGATAGATTCGCAAGGGTGAGATCATGAGACGACGAGCCCTGCACCTAGTGTCGTGGAAAAGTGCTGTCGGTTCAATCAGACAAATCAATCTAATGTGTGCAACTGGCTAACCCGAGGCCAAAAAACACTGGCGAAGCCAGTGCCACACATGCGTCCCCGACCAGCTTCGGTCGTTCCAGCCAAATCGACCGTAGGGCGAGTAAATTGAAACGTACTTTGGTAAGAGCGGCACAGCCTGTTTCAACGAGCAGAGTCAGACTTATCACAAACCGGGCGAGTGTTCGAAACATCTGTTTCCCCCTGTACCTGCTACTTTGCCTCAGTCGAGTATTGTCTCTGATAGAATACATCTTTCAAGAAGGATGTTTTGAAAGGGGACCAGGCGAGTGATCGATACGAGGGTGAAATAATGACGGCGACGTTCAAGGAACTGACGGAGTTTTTCCGCACCATCGGAGCGGACGAGGTGTCACATTCCGACAAGTCGTTTTTGGCGCACGCCATCGGAGTCTACAACGATCTGAAAGAATGGGGATGTGATGAGGACCTGGCACGCGTCGGGATCTTTCATTCCATTTACGGTACCGAGCTGTTTCAAGGGTTCACGTTGCCGCTTGATCGTCGCGACGACGTGAGATTATTGACCGGTGAACGGACGGAAGCACTCTCCTATCTGAATTGCGCCATGGACCGAACGCACTTCGATGCTCAAGTCAAAGCAGGAGGAAAGGGTCCGTATACGATTCTGGATCGGTTTGACGGGACAGAAATAGAAGTGTCCGACCAGGACTTTGAAGATTTGTGCACGGTGCACATCTGCGACTGGTTGGAACAGGTCGAGCGATCTGGCAACTGGAGCTATCGTCGAGATGGCTATCGGTCGTTGGCCGAGCGCTTGGGCGGAATTGCGCTGGCATCGTACGATCGAGTCTTCGCCAACGAGTCCAGGCAATCGAACGTCGTGTGAGACGAAAACACGTGCTCACACAAAGGCACAAAGTTTGACTGACAAATGACAATTGGAATCGTTAACGGCAGTTCCTGCCCTCTTTGTCCACGACTCCGTTTCACCGCTCTCCATAAATGGGTGCTTTCCACCCTTTCGGCAACCTACCTTGTGGCCGAACTCCGTACGCGTCAGCGGGGATCGGATGGTCTTCGGTATATTGTAGGGGAGTGGAATCCGGCAAGTGTTTGATCTTGAAATCCTTATATTGAATTTCCATCGTGGGGCCGACGTGGACTTGAACAGCTAACACGCCTTCGAGTGCGCGGCCCTTCTCATCGAGGTCGATGAGGTCAGCCGTAGGATGACCGTCGATCCAGTGTTGGTGATGATTACCACGGACGAGAACGCGGTAGTCGTGCCACTCACCGGCCGCAAACTCTTTGAACGGTAGCTGACCCACGACCCACGGCTGGCCAGCGGGATCGATGATAACTTTTTCGCCCGTGTGTGAAAGGATGCGACGGCCCCTTTCCTCGTACAGCATACCGTTGTACACCGGTGTGTTTGCCACAACATCACATTGGTAACCCGTCACGACATGAAGTCCGAGATCGGGTCGCGACGTGCCGCGATACTGGATACCACTGTTGCCGCCAGCGGTGACTTTCACCTTCACATGCAAATCGAAATTGCGAATGGTCGAGGCTTTCCAGGTAAGAAAACTGTTCTTCTTCAGCGTGCCATCCGTCACACCTGTGATCGCGCCGTCCTTAACCGACCAGTGTTTTGAATCACCGGACCAGCCGCTGAGGTTCTTTCCGTTGAATAATTTTACGAAACCGTCACCGGCGGGTCGGACGCTCACGGCGGCCGATGCCTGGGGATGCGGCACGGTGGAGACCGTAAAATTACCCTTACGCGGATCGAGCGGACCGCCGTAGTCGGCCACACGATTTGTGGTCCGCTTTCGCATCGCCTTCATAACGGCGGCGTGTTTCGGGTCGCCAGCAAGATTGATAAGTTCATCGGGGTCGTTTTTTAAATCGTGTAGGAATTCGTGATTGTCATGGTCAAAGTAGCGAACGTATTTGAACTGTTCGTTGCGAAGGCCCTCAAACGCCGGAATACGATTCCGCACGGCGAAATGTTCGTGAAAAGTCTCCGTCCGCCAATCGTCCGGTGTACCGCTGGCGACCACCCGTTTCAAACTGCGACCTTGATATCGTTTCGGAATCTCGGCGGCTGCCCAATCCAGGAAAGTTGCCGGTAAGTCCAGGTTGAGTGCGGCCGCATCGGTGACTTTGCCACGTTGTGCCACGGGCACACGCGGGTCGGCAACAATCAGCGGCACTCGCAGCGATTCTTCGTAATGAGACCACTTGCCGGCAAAGCCCCGATTTCCCATGTGGTAGCCGTTGTCGGCGGAGTAGACAATGATCGTGTTTTCAGCGAGCCCCGCTTCTTCCAGCACTTTCATGAAACGCCCGATCGCCCCGTCGATGCCACTCACCATGCGCAGGTAACCGCGCATGTTGGTCTGGTATTTTTGGTCCGTGTTCCACCGCCAAAAGAAACGCTCGCGGTTGATCGTCGTTTTGAGAAAGTCGGGCTGGGCGTCAAATATTGCCGGGTCATTCAAACGCGGCGGAGCCATCTCGAGGTCTTCGTACATTCCGTCGACGGCCCTCGGCCACGGAAAGTGCCCGATGCCAGGGCGACGATCACCGTCCTCGGCGTGGCAGGCATTGAACCACATGTTCAATGCAAACGGTTTGTCTTTCGGCTGGTTCTTCACAAACTCGATGCCGCGATCGACGATCAATTCCGTCGCATGCCGCAAACTTCCGTCAGGCTGTTTCTTATAAAACGGATTTCGCCCGATCGCCTCGAACTCATCGAAGTGGTCCTCTCTTCGAAATCCTCGCGGCATCTTGGCGTGCCATTTTCCAAAGTAACCGGTGCGATATCCGTGTTTACGCAAGATGTCGGAATACAACGTCTCGACGGCATCCGGTCTCGCTTGGTCCGGATTACTCGACGTGCCGTAACTGCGTCCCACCAACCCGGTCAGTATCGTCGTTCTGCTCACCCAGCAGATCGAATGACTCACGAACGCATTTTCGAACCGCATGCCACGCCGAGCCAGCGAGTCGATGTTCGGCGTTTTGACAATTGGATTTCCGTAGCAGGCGAGCGTGCTGGTTGTCTGGTCGTCGACGAAGAAGAAGACGATGTTCGGACGATCGTCGGCAGACAGGCTGCGAACGCTCAGTACGGAGACAAGGAACAACAGTGTCAGGCGAGTTTGCATGATGGCCTTCTGGAGTATCACAGTGAGAGAATCGGTGACAACATTATGGGCAATCACTTTCTCGGTCTCCATCCCCCGCTAGCCGTTTTATCTTTCGAAGAACTCGCTGGGCTTACGTTGCGGTTCTCGTGTTTGGGCTCATCTAACAAGGTGACGAGTTGTAGGCCCAGTTGCGCGAGCGGTTTCGAGGACGAGGCGAGTGCCGCAACTGTGCGATGCGCGATGGAGACGTGTGCGGTGCGTTCCAGGACATCATTGCTGTTTTTCCCAACAACGCCAATTCGTCCACGCGATCGCCAGAAATCGGACCCCAATACACGGTCCGTGTGAACCGGCCGTGATCGTGGAGCCAGTGTTCGTCTCGTTCCCGGTTCAAATAGAACCACAATCCGCCGCGAATCTCGATTCGCTCGTCACTGGAAAGATCGATGCCGTGCGGCGCATCGAATACAGGTTCCACGCTTTGGTCGCCGGCCAGTTTAAGTTCCGGCGGAGCGGTGACTTGGAAAGGGACTTTCTCCTCGAGCAGTTCGACGCGGTACGGCGGTACGGTTAAGCGACCTTTCCATTCGCCAGCGGGCAGTATGAACTTCGCGCTCTTGCCACCTGGACCATCCGGTCCGGCAACCCAGAATTCTCCCCGATTGACGATAGCGACCGACCACGTTTGCAGCCCCGGTTGGATTTTGAAGGAGCGGTTAAGACCCAGATCACCATCGTCGAGGAACTGAAGTGGACCGACCGCGAGTTTCGCTTGGTATCCCGGCCGCAATTCGAGTTTACGGACAAAATCCCATTCGTGAACGAAGCCATGACTGATCGAAGGCGTGGCGTCTGGGTAGACGCGGAGATACGGGTGTACCGGAAATGAGACGCGGATCGTTTTGTTGCTGATGTTCTTGACGACGAAGTAGCCGGTCAGAACTTCGCCTCTGCGAACCGTCGCGGGACTGATGAACGCTGCTTGCAATCCATCGACAGCTTCGCCCCAGGCGGTCTCCGGCACCGGATCGATGCCAGCGATTGCCGATGTCTGAGGATCATAGCCTCTGTAGTATCTTGTCGGCTCGGGTCGAGTTGGTTCGGAATTGCCAGGAGTTTTTCGCTCATCGCCGGATAGTGCCTTTGAATTGCGGCCGGCCGGATCGGTCACTGGACCATACGAACACCCGGCAAATAACACCAAGAGTGTGGCGGTGGACCGCCAAGTACTGCGATGAACAAGTTTCCCGCTGGCAAGAGTTTTAAATCTCGAATTCCAACCTGTGAGCTGCAAGAACGAATCCATGCTCATCTCCACGTTGTCTCGCTGGTCAATTGGCGTGAAGCATTCCGGCATTGTCAGGCAAGATGCCTGACTGTCAAGTCAAATGTCGCATTACCAGCCGGCAGGTGTACTGCTCCTTTTGTGCAAGGCATTTGCGGGCCGTAACGGCCTCGCAACGAAGGGACAACGCCCCGTTGCGTTTACCTAGCCTAGCCCAGCCCATCGGGCTGGGTCATGTCCAACCACCAACCGCGAGGGTCAGCGGTCCGGCCAATTGCCGTCATCGGAT
>DUDC01000048.1:0-265 GCA_012959465.1 Planctomycetaceae bacterium | reverse complement strand
GCCGGACCTTTGGCCCGTTTATTTATCGGACATTCATTCGAATCACTCGCCAGGATATTGACTCGCGACCTATTCGCTCTGACAAGCGATAAGCACCTGAGGGTTGCCTGGTCTACTTTGCGGAACTCAAATTGACCGGCGACAAGTGATCACCTGTTTTGGTGTGATGACTTGGCCCAGGGAAACAAAGATGCCGCCGGTACAGACCGGCGGCGTTTCTCATCGCTGTGGTCGACTCTCGGGCCCGTTAGTGGCGGCCGTAGGC
>DUDC01000047.1 GCA_012959465.1 Planctomycetaceae bacterium | reverse complement strand
AGTCCTCACGAGTTTGTTCAGCATCGTCGTTCGCTACGTCCTGCACTGCGATCTCCGCTCGTCCCTCGCTGCGGGCCTCCGTTACGGCTCCGTTACGGACAACGTGATTGGAGTAAACGCGTCACGAATCGAGACCACAAAGGCTCCGAGGTCTTCGACACCGAAGCGGCCCCTTTATTGTCAACACAATAAAGGAAAGTTTCGGCACTTTGTAGTGGACAATTGTAGTGGACACCAAAAGAAAACCGGTTCTGCGGGCGCACTAAAAAACCGTTTGAGCCTGTCTTTATCGGCTTCAAACGGTAGTCGGGCTGAGAGGATTCGAACCTCCGACCTTTTGACCCCCAGTCAAACGCGCTAACCAGGCTGCGCTACAGCCCGCAATCTCATGACGGATGATAGTCAGCCGGAACCCGTGTGACGCGTTTTCGACCGATTCTTCACTCGACAATCGCGTCGGATTATAACCACAACCGTGAAGTAAGTCGAGCCACCTCTCTGTCCTGCGTCGCCGGGTTGGGCGTCGGTTGCCGGCTGCATTTTATAGAAATCGACGGGTTACCTGGGATCACAACAATCGTTATCCCACCGTTGTCGGAATACGGTTGACCGGCCATAATCGTCGCTTGTTGGCACTGAACAGAGGAGAACACTGATGCACTTTGCCGATCGACTTGCTGTTGGGCTGCGGCGAACGCGGTCACCATTGATGGTCGGTTTAGACCCGCGCGTCGGGAGTCTCCCGGCGGGGCTTTTACCTGTTGACGAATCGCCCGGCGAGATTGCTGCCGCGTTTCGGCAATTCTGCTGCGGAGTCATCGATGCGGTGTGTGACGTGGTAGCTGTGGTGAAGCCTCAACTTGCTTTCTTCGAGCAGTACGGCCCACCCGGAATCAAGGCCTTGGGCGAGGTAATTCGTCACGCGCGTTCAAAAGGGCTGCTGGTCGTCCTCGACGGCAAACGCAACGATATCGGCTCGACGGCCGAGGCCTATGCGGCCGCCTACCTCGGTGCGGAGAGTGTCTGGCAAGGCGACGCGTTGACAGTGAGCCCCTACTTGGGTGACGACAGTCTGATACCGTTCTGGGAACGCGCTCGGGCGACCGATAGCGGTATCTTTGTCTTAGTGAAGACGTCCAATCCGGGCGGTGGTTTTTTTCAAGACTTGCGGACGCCAGATGCGGCGCTCTATCAGCGCGTCGCGGCCCACGTCGAGGATCTGGCCGCGCAGTCGATCGGCGACTGCGGTTACGGAATCGCTGGTGCTGTCGTCGGCGCGACCTACCCGAGACAATTGACCGAACTGCGTCAGCAGATGCCACATGCTTGGCTGTTGGTGCCCGGTTATGGTGCGCAGGGAGGTAAAGCCGAAGATCTTCGGTCGGCCTTCGACGATTCCGGGTACGGAGCGATCGTGAACAGCTCGCGTGGGATCATTTTTGCGCATGACCGCGAACCCTATCGGGCGCGATTCGGCGCATCCCGCTGGCAGGACGCTGTCGCCGCCGCTGCCAACGATGCGAGCGAAGAACTAGGCGCCGTGGCCGGTCTGCGGTAGTCCGCGACCTCGATCTACTCGTCAGCCGCTTTGAACCACGGCGTCAGTGTGGGCTCATACGCTAGAACTTCGCCGGTCTCAAAGTACAAATCGATCTCGCGGGTCGCCGATTCGGGCCCGTCCGACGCGTGAACAAGGTTCATTTGCCGGCTGCTGCTGAAATCGCCCCGGATCGTACCGGCATCGGCTTTCAGACCGCTGGTGGCGCCGAGCATGTTGCGGACAACTTGGATAACGTCGAGTCCTTCCAAGACCATGGCGAGAATGGGGGAGGCGGTAATGAATGCTTCCAACCCGGAATAGAACGGCTTTTCAACGTGTTCCGCGTAATGCTGTTTGGCCAGTTCCGGTGTCACCTGCAACATTTTCATGGCAATGACGTTCAGGCCTTTGTCTTCGAATCGCGTCAGCACGCGGCCCATAAGGCGGCGTTGCACACAATCCGGTTTTAGCAGAACCAAAGTTCGTTCCATGACAAAAAAAACTCCTCGATGATATCGTGTGGATCACAGCCCGACGGAGATGAAAAAAGACGTTCGCCACGGGCATGAGAGCGGAATTGCACCGATCGAACGACGCCTGCCACTGGTCAGATCGTCGCGTCTGCCTTGCGGGTTGCGATTCTAGGGAATTGTTCGTCTTTGCTCAATCCGGGATCGAAGAAGATTGCATGGCCTTGCGAAGCTGAAGGGAATTGCTGGACGCGATTCACAGGCCCCCAGCCCCCTCGTTCCCTACGTCGCTTAGAAACGAACCGACCCGCCTGTTTTTGATTCAGAATTGGAAATTCACTTTCTCCGCCCATCATGGGCCTGCCGATATCGATGGCGAACTCAACCGTGTGAATTCGCTTCGGAAAAGGAGTTTCCCATGCGATGTTTAGTCCTCATTATCGTCGCCACTGTTATATGTTCCAGCACGCCAAGCGCTGAAGCCGTCACCGGTCGCGACGTAATGCGCTATTTCGGCTTCAGCTGGAGCGATGGCTATCACAGTCAGCACGCGCCGCCGGCACGATGCGGTCGATCGATGTGGGGCGCAGTTCGCGGAAACGAAACTGCCCCGTATGGTGGAATGGCGTACGGACCAACCACCGTTATCATACCCTCGTCGGATCACCGTTCGGTGACTTCGTTTTCTCCTAGCACCGAACAGCTGCCGTTGAACCAACCGCTACCGACGGATCAGGCAAGCGGTCAGGTATTCATGTGGCCCCAACGCGCACCTCCGCAGGGATGGCCTCGCTCGAGACCAGAAGCCAAGTCACCCCAGCTGCCTCAAGTCACCTTCCCGTCGGTCTCGCTGCCGACGTTAGCAATTCCCTGGCCAACACCAAACGGAGTGTCGACGCGGCCCACACCACCCTCTCGTGGTTCGGCACCAACGCATTTTGCGCCCAGTCAAATCAACAGGGTCCGAAATGCCGACATGGAATCACCAACTCTTCGCCGACCGTCCGTCGCCAAAGAGCCGAGCCAAGTTCAGCCCGTCTTTCGTTTTCCCAATCGGGATTAGTCGTTGGACATGCGATCCGACGCCAGGGAATTCGGGAACGACATGACCGAGTGCTGGGCGAGATTTGTCATTCGGCATTTCTCAATGGTCATTTTCACTGAAGAAGAAGACACTAAGGAGATGAGGACGGCCACTCGACGTTCCCGTTAGGTCCGACAGCGACTGCCGAGTGATGGTTGTATGGAAATCTCGCCAAAACTTCGTGAAGATCATTCAGGGTGATGTTCCGGTAGCGCTGGACGGCTTCGCGAACCGTCGTGTACTCGCGGCGTGACAGCCAGTTCGTGCCGACGCTGAACAGACGACTCATCGGTCGTTCACTGGAGAGAACGATTTGCGAGCAGATCTTGTTGACGGCCTGTTCGAGTTCCTGAGCCGTGACACCGTCTCGCTCGGCTGTCTGAAAAATCCGTTGAATGGCCGCTAGGTTTTCCGCGACCGCGTCTCCCTGGCAACACAAATAGGTGAGGCAGACCCCTGTCCCTTCGTATTCGTGTGGTCCCATCGCCGCCACATCAGCTCGGCCGGTGTCCACCATATCCCAGAACATTCGACTACCACTGTCATCTCCGACGATGGTAGCCAAGGCACGCGCGGCAAACCGCATCTCGTCGTCGGCAGCTGGCGCATCGGAGACCAGGACCACATACTGCTGTGTGGCCAATTCATGGGTCAGGGCAGTCGTCGATAAATGGGAGGCGACGCGACTTGTTCGCTGAGGGTCGTGCGACGCCGGAACATCATCCCAGTGGTTGCAATGTGATTTCGCGCCCTCGACCAGTCGATCGAAGTCGACGTTTCCGGATGCGATCAACGTAATATTGCGCGGGCAGTAGTGACTATCGAAGTACCCCTGCATCGGGCCGACCTGAAGATCGGAGACCGATTTGACGCTACCCAGTATGTTTCGTCCCAACGAATGCCCCGAAAAATGGTAGTCCAACGCTTTCTCGAACGCGCCAAAGGGCGGTTGATCGTCGTATTTGGCAATCTCTTCCAGGATGACTTGTTTTTCGGTCTCAAAATCGTCCGCACGGAGTGCCGGCCGCATCATGTCGCCCAATAACTCGATGGTGCGATCTTGGTACTCGGGCAACACCGCGGCGTAAAAGACCGTTTGCTCTTCGCTCGTGTAGGCATTCGATTGAGACCCGATTTCGTCGAGTTCACGATTGACCTGATCGGCTGAGCGATTGGCCGTGCCCTTGAAGACCATATGTTCAAGAAAATGACTGACGCCAGACAACTCGATCGCTTCGTCACGCGATCCGGCTTTGACAAAAAAACCGTATGCCGCACTATACGCGCGTTCGTTGACTTCGGCGATGATTTCAAGGCCGTTTTCTAATGTGTGTTCACGAATCGCCAAGACGAACCTCCAATGGATCGGGACCTAACGTCACTGTCGTCGGTTGGTTGAACGGATGGTCGCGGAGGAAGCTGTTCACCGTCTCGCACGTCAACCCGTCAACGAGCGCACGCAGTTCATCGACCGGACGGATGCGCCCGTAAAAGAAGTAGTCGCCAGCCAGGGCTCCGGACCTCGCCCCGCTCGACTCTTGTTGCATGATCAGGCCGCTCTTAACCCGCGCTTTTAGTCGATCTAACTCGTCCTGGTGAATGCCCTCGCCCAGTTTGCGGAATTCGTCCAAGATCACGTCCAGGGTCTCTTGAGCTCGTTCACTGGTCGTTCCGGCGTAGCACATGATCGCCCCTTGTGTTCGCGTGGAATGGCAGTGAGCTCCGACCGTGTAACAAAGTCCGCGTTTCTCACGAACTTCGGTGAACAGACGTGAACTGACGCCATCGCTCATCACACCGACCGCGCCGCGCGCCTGAATGTACTCGTTGTCATGGTAGGGAACGCCATCGAACGCCAAGCAAATATGAGTCTGACTGGAATCGCTCGCCACGTGTTCATAGCCTCGAACAGCGGGCGACTCGACCGGCGCGGGTTGGCCGACCTCTGGCCATTCTCCAAACAACTGCTCGACCTTGGACCGGATTTCATCCCAGTCAAACTTGCCCGCGATCGCCAACACGGCGCCCTTGGGACCATAATGCTCCGCCTGGTAGCGTTGCACGTCGGCGTGCGAAATACTCGAGACTGTCTCCATCTGCCCAATGGCGTTGCGTCCATACGGTGCAGGGTAGTGCCGCTGACGCAGATTCAGCATCGCCTTTTGCGGCAAATCGTCTTCCAATGAATGGATTTCGTGAAAACAGACCTGCCTGGCATCCTCCAACTGATCTTCCGGTAGATGTGGTCGTTGGATCAGGTCCGCCAGGATTTCCAGAGCAGTTGGTAGATTCTCGGCGACCATGGCTCCCGAAAACGACGTGTGGCCGTTCGCCACGCTTCCTGAGAGATCGACCCCCAGGTTTTCGAGGTCGTCCACAAACTGTCGACTGGAACGATTGCCGCAACCACGTTGGACCATTTCGCAGGCGAAATTTGCCAGACCCAAATGGTCCTCGGGATCGTTGATCGCTCCGACCGGCATCAAGAGGGACATCGCGACCGATTCCACCCAGTCCATCGATTCGGCGACTAAGGTTAGCCCAGAAGTCAGCTCGGTCTGAAAATGGACGTCGGGCATTGCGCGTACTCAGCAACGGAAAAGGAATGGAAGGGAATTAAGCCAGAATGGTAACGTGAAAACGCGGTGGACAACAGGCGTCACACGTCTGCCATGTTCTGGTCCAGCGATGCCTCGAACTATCCATGAAAATAGGCCGTTTGCGAATCAGACGGCGGTCTCCAGCGCGTCTCACACAAGCGACACCTCGGCCGCCTTGTAGACGGTCTTCGTTCGATAGAAGCCTAAGCGTTTATAGAGTCGCACTGCGCCCGTGTTTCTCGCCGTCACTTCTAGGTAAGCGTGCTTGAGACCTCGTTCTTGAAATCCTCGCAATGCCTGCACGAGCAAGTACGTGCCCAGGCCCAAACCACGATGTTCCGGAGTGATGCCCAAATTCTGGATTGCCCCGGTAAACTCGCCGTCCTGGATTCCCTGGACCGTGCCGCACGAATCGTCTTGGTCGCCGTCACCATGGACTAACAACCAAGTGGCATCGGGAATGAAATTGGCCCGGCTGGAAATCTCGTGCATCAAACGCCGACAGCCCTCTTCCTCGCCCAGGCATGGGAAGACATTGGCATCCAATTCGAAACAGAAGCTTCGATATTTCGCCTCGGCATGCAAGTCGAGCAAGCTCGACCGCCACGCCACCGCTTGATAACGCGATGGGAGAGGGTCCGCCACAGGGAGCGGGCCATACAGATCGAACTCCATGCGAAATCGTTTGAAATATGTGAGCGGCATAAATGATCGACCGTCCAGGCAAGGAATGGAGAATCGCTAATCTGCATCCTTGCCCATTATCGTACGTGGCTGCCAACTTGAGGTCAACGAATTGGAGCCATTGCATCCTCTATCGGAGCCTTAAACAACCGGTCATTTTGTTTCGTTAAGGAATGGCGAGTATTCAGGTTGTAGCGGTCGAACATTCGCTGCGGACGTTATGACCTAGACTTTTTTTGTGCAATGCAATATGATATTTTGGGTAATCAAAATAATGCTTCCCTGGGAGCCTGAGCTTCGTTCAACAATAAACGATAAGGGAATCGGGACAATGTCGCGTCGAATATGCGTTGCGGTGGGTGTCTGT
>DUDC01000046.1 GCA_012959465.1 Planctomycetaceae bacterium | reverse complement strand
GGTGCAGGTGGACAGCAAGGTGGTGGTGGTGGTGGTGGACAAGGTGGTGGTGGTGGTGGTGGTGGTTTCGGTGGTGGTGGTGGTGGTGGCGGTTTCTAGTGGCCTAAGCTTCCCGATTGTTGCTAGTATTCAAAAAACAGAACGTCCCCTGTTCGAAAACAAGGGGACGTTTTATTTTGGATACCGATCGTCTCTGAACAGACTGTTTGCTGACCGCACCCCGCACCTCCCATTCTCCCACTCTCCCATTCTCCCACTCGACCTATCGACAAATGCGACGCATTCTATGCTTGGAAACGACGTGCGATGAAACGGCCGCCGCGGTACTAGATGCCGATTTGAACGTCTTGGGTGAAGTGGTTGCCTCTCAGGCGGAGTTGCATCGGAAGTTCCATGGGGTTGTCCCGGAAATCGCCGCTCGTGCACACCTGGAACGTGTGCTACCCGTGATCAGCGAAGTATTGAAGAGCGCCCAGGTGACCCTCGACCAATTGGATGCGATCGCTGTGGCGCACACGCCAGGATTGGCTGGGTCAATCATAGTGGGCTTGATGGCAGCCAAAGCACTCTGCCTGGCAACGGGTAAACCGCTGATCGGTATCAACCATCTGCACGCCCACATCTATGCGTGCCACATCGCCAGCGGGAAAGAGATCTTCCCCTGCATCGGGTTGATTGTCAGCGGTGGGCACTCCAATTTTTATCGCTGTGAAGGTCCTACCGACTTCAAATACCTCGGAGGTACTATCGACGATGCAGCTGGCGAAGCGTTCGACAAAGTTGCCTCGTTACTCGGGCTTCCCTACCCGGGCGGCCCCCAGATCTCCCGTTGCGCTGAACGGGGCGATCGGAAGCGATTCCCGCTGCCGCGACCACTGCTCGATCAAAAAGATCGATTGGATTTCAGTTTCAGTGGACTAAAAACGGCTGTCCGTTACCAACTGGTCGGACCGGGCAAACAGGACATTACGCAGCTAGAGATTGAAGAGGGCCTACGCAATGATCTGGCCGCTTCGTTCGAAGAGGCTGTCGTCGACTGTCTGGTCGGTAAGTCGCTTCTGGCCGTCCGACAGACGGAAATAAATAGGCTATGCGTAGGAGGCGGTGTGGCGGCAAATCGTCGATTTCGCGAGCGACTTGCCGAGGCCTGTCAGAAAGCGGATGTCGAGTTGCACATCGCTCCAATGAACTTGTGTACAGACAATGCTGTTATGGGGGGAATCGCGTTCGAAAAACTCAGTCGAGGACAATTCGACTCTCTCGACTTGGACATTCGGCCTGGTCTAGATCGAGGCGATATGAACTCGAACGCAATCTAACTCCGTCACAACTTAAGCCCAAATCACGCTTCCACGCAGTTTTCAGAGACTAAGCTCATGAAATCGCCACGACTGCGAAGTTTGGGAGAGTTAGGGTGAATTCCTTGCGGCCATACGCCGGGATCGCGGTTGAGTGGTGCACGATAGATCGCTAGTCTCCGGCCGTATGACATTTTGCCGCGAGGTGAGCTGACGTTGCTTGCGACTCTTAACATCTGCGATCGGTTGCCCATGACCAGCCCGCGCTGGAAACATGAAGTGTTTGCTGCTGTTGTTCTTCTTCTGGTCGGTGTTCTATTAGCGCGTCCTACTTGGGCTCAGGACGAACAGGATGATCCGTACCGAGACGCGAAACCAGCGGAGGAAGTCTACTTCGACCTGGATCTTTACCAGCGGATGCAAGATCTCGACGCTCGTTTTAGCAGAGACGATCCGGATTCGTTGTCAGACTTCGTCATGAGCGGACGGGGCGCCGAGTTTTGGGGAATCCCGGATGAGTGGCAGTGGCAATGGCTCCCTGACGGCCTCATCTACTCCCCTCCCATGGCCGGTCCAAAGGAGTCACGTTTTTCATTGAACGTCATCTACGAGCAGGACGACGGCTGGTTATACGACGCCAACCTGGGAGCCACCACGGGACTTGTTCGCTATGGAAGTTGGGGAACTCAGAATCCGGTTGGGTTTCAAATGGACTTGGAGGGATCGGCGCAGATGCGCATCGATCTACCCGAGAGTCTAGATGTTCGTTCGGCCGACTACCGTGTCGGTGTTCCATTGACATTTGGCCGCGGCAGGTGGCGGACACGCGTTGGGTACTACCACATTAGCTCGCACTTGGCCGACGAATTCTTGTTGAAGAACCCCACATTTTCGCGGCTGAATTACGTGCGGGATGTCGTTCACATCGGACACACCATTTACTTGACCAGCTGCTGGCGGATCTACGCGGATGCCGGTTGGGCCTTCCGATCGGACGTCGCCAAAGAGTGGGAGTTTCAGTTTGGAACAGAATATCTGGGCGGAGATCCTTGGTTGTTTGTCGGTGGGGTACCGTTTTGGGCCCTAAATGGTCAACTGCGTGAGGAACTTGACTTCGGCGGTGGCGTAACGGCACAGGCTGGCTGGGCTTGGACTGCCCCGAACGGTCGCCGACTACGTGTGGGCCTGCACTACTTCAATGGTCACAGCAACCAGTGGTCCTTCTTCCGACAACACGAGCAACAGTTGGGCGTCGGGCTCTGGCTGGACAGGTAGAGTCTCGCGAGCGCCAATGTTGTTCAGGCGGTCCGCTCTGCCAAATGGAACATTTCCAAGCGGCGGAGCCGCGAGATCAGTGTGCAAATAGCAGGGCGACCCTGGGCGGGTAGAGCCAACATCTCGCGCACGAGTCGAGAGAGTTCGGCACTAGCGGACGGGCAGGCGGATTTGAGATCGAGGAATCGGCCGTCGGGTGGCGAAAATCGCTCTGCATCGAATTGTGATGAGACCGATGCGTCCGGTCGCTTGCCGGTGATCAGCTCATACAACGTCACTCCAAGGGAGTAGACGTCGGCTTTTTCGGTGACCTCCGTACCGACGGAAAACAACTCTGGTGCCGCGTACCCCATACTTCCGGCCAGCCACTGCTGATGGTAGTCCGCATCGCGACAGAGCGGTTGGGCCAGGCCCAAATCGATTAGGGTGACGTGCCAGTTGTTTGCGACCAGCAGATTCGCCGGCTTGATATCGGCGTGGCGGAAGCCAGCTTGGTGAACTACCTGTAACGCGTCACTCGCTTGCCGCACGACCCAAAGGGCAATGGCGATCGGAAGTTGGGTCTGGCGGTCCAACAAAGTGCGTACCGAAACGCCATCAATGTATGGAAAGACCATATAGGGTAGGGCCGTCTGCACATTTGCGGCCAGCAGGGCTGACAGGTTCGGATGCGACACGTCTTTCGCCAGTTGCGCTTCCCGACAGATCTGACGTAACACCATAGGGTCATTACGCCACTTGGGTTTAAGTTGCTTGAGAACATAGTCGGCGGGCCAGTCGGCCGGGCACTGGGCGGGTCGAGCCAGCAGGCAATCGCACCATGGACCTCCCCCCAAACGAGCGGTGGCGACCCAATCCTCGATCGAAAGGTCCGCAATAGATGGGGAGGACTGCGAAGATGAGGTTGACGTAGATAATGTGGCTGGCATATCGAATCACCAAAAAAACGATCGGACCAGGACAAGTTGGGAATAACTATCCTCTGAATCGGATCTCAGATAACGAGGTCATCGCGATTTTACCGATGAAAGCTCGAATTCTTTCGAGTTACACCACTACTTGGCCACTGAATGCCTCATTTGGTCACCCACCTACTGTTTCTTTTTGGAGAATTTTGATGCGTAAAACTTTCTACATGTGCATGATTGTCGCCATCTCGTCGTTCACATTTGTCGGTTGTCAGCCACCTGCGGATGAAGCTGTCGACAATACAGAAAACGTCGATGCCGATACCAATACTGAAGATGCAGGAAATGGCGAAAGCGGGACGGAAGACGAAGACACTTCGACAACGGCCAACTGAGCTGTTCGTCGCCTGAATTCGAATGCCTAAAGCCAGGTTCACGAGACCTGGCTTTTTTTGTCACTTGACCGAACCGAGCAAATGCGTCTGCTGACGTGGCACAGACTTCCCGCTCATCGTGTCGCCATTTGCAGTCATGTGTCGCGAGGCTCTGTTTCTGGCCTTCCCAAGGAGATGGCAAGCTGCCATCATCGAAGTGGACAGAGTGTTTGGCCTCTCGACCTGTGCCATAGCCAAACTAGAAAAACCGATACTGTGACGATGGAGCGGCACATGAGTAATGCGGTGACAACTGTTCACCGAGTGCTGATCGTGAGTACGTTTTTTGTAGGACTTGTGCTTCATCCATACCGGTCGTGTGCCACGGCGGAGCCCGAGGTAGTATCTCTCGACGGGTCGTGGCAGTTTCGTCCGTCCGGGACGCCTCCGCGGCAGGCGAAGACGATCACCGTCCCCAATCCGTTCGAGGTACACGAAGGATCGAAGTTCGACGGAACAGGAATCTATCTGCGAACGCTACCCGTGTTTCGCTTGGGCAATCGGCGTGTCATTTTACGATTTCGCGGATCGGCAACGCTCACCGACGTTTACGTTAACGGTAGACACGTTACTCAACATTTGGGTGGCTGGACCCCTTTCCAGGTTGATATTACTCCGTACTTGCAAGAGGAGAATACCCTCGAGGTGCATGTGGATGAGCGAGTTGGACATGACTCGCAGGGGTTTCTTCCTGTATTTGCGCCGCACTTTGGAGGTCTGTGGCAGGGGGTAGAGTTGCGTCTTGTGGCGCCTTGTTGGGTCGATGACCTGACAAGTGAGGCCTGGGCTGACGCAGTTGGCAAGAGATGGCGAATCAAGCTACGGTTTCACGGCCGCTTACCGACGGACGCCTGGATCGGGGTAACGACGCGGAGGTTGGGAAAAGGCATTTGGGGCACGGAACGCAGATTTGCTGTTGTTGAGGGCTTACAACCGGCCGATAAGCCGCGAATCGCGATCGTCCGTGGCGATCAGATCCTGTTGAATTGGCAACCTCCCAGCATTCAACGCTGGAGTCCCGAAACGCCTGTTGTCTACGAGCTACGACTTCGCTTAGGAAGCGCCAATTTGGAACAAGTCATCCAATGGGACGACTCCATCACGCTGCGATCCGGTTTCCGAACGGTGACCACCGAGGGACGCACGCTGCGACTGAACGATCGCCCATTGACGATTCGAGGCGTGTTGAATTGGGGGTGGGCGCCACCCAGAATTGCACCGAGCGTCGACGAGGCCTGGTTTCGAGAGGAGCTACGCCAGGCTCGTGCACATGGCTTTAACCTCATGAAGTTCTGTTTGTGGGTTCCACCAAGGCGGTATCTCGAAATCGCCGACGAAATGGGGATGCTCACTTGGGTCGAGTATCCGACATGGCATTCACGCTGGCAGCACAACCAACTAGCACAACTGAAACGGGAGTTCTCAGAGTTTTTTGCCAACGACCGACATCATCCGTCGATCGTGTTGCGAAGTTTGACATGTGAGACCGGACCAGAAGCTAATCTGGATGTGATCGAAGCGATTTATGACCTCTGCCACCAGATGGTCCCCGGCTCAATCGTTGAAGACGATAGCAGTTGGATCCAATGGAATCGTGTGCACGATTTCTACGACGACCACCCTTACGGGAACAACCAAACTTGGCCACAGGCGATCGCGAAACTGGAGAAATACATCACCGACCGCGAAGCTAAACCGCTCGTGTTGGGTGAGGCTATTGCGGCCGATACGTGGTACGACCGGCAGGGCATTCTTGACTACCAGGCGAACCGGTCAAACCATCACCTTCGGGGCGAAGGAGATGTGTCGAACAGGTTTCCATTTTGGTTTCCAATTCACTTTGCGGCCAATCGATCCTGGTATCTGGAACAGTCGTCACGCGTTGGTGCGCCGAGTGAGGAGATGCTGAGAGCCGATAGTCTGAAATACGCAATGTTGATGCGGAAGTATCAGATTGAAACGTTTCGACGCCTTTCACCGTCATCTGGATACGTGGTGTCGGTGATTCGCGACTTTCCTTTCGCGGAAATGGGATTGCTGGACCATGCTGGTAAGGCGAAGTGGCCTCTTGAGGAGTGGCGTTGGCATCAAGATGTCGTTTGCCTCATGGAGACGCCCCAGGAGCGTCGCGCGTTTACCGCTAAGCAACCGCTTGTACTGAACTTCCATCTGCATCACGGTGGCCCCAGTGCAGATTTGCCCGCAGCCGAATTCACTGTTGAAATCGTCGATGATCGAGACAAAGTCGTTCTAACACGGCGCGCGTCGATCAAGAGAATGGCCGCTGGCACTTGCGCAAAGGTATTGGACCTCGCTTGGACACCGCCCGCTATTGAAAAAGCAACTCGCTACAGCGTGCGAATGTACCTCGAGAGTGATGGTCAGCGAGTGTCACAAAATCAATGGAAGATTTGGGCCGTTCCGACTTCACTTCCACTGACTGGCGTCTATCGCCATTCTGGCTGTCGAATGGAATTGCTTCCATCGTCTCTGCGTAATCTGCCAGTTTGGAGACCGAAGGTCTCCCATGCCAAACTGGTGATCGCTTCTCGATGGGACGGCGACTTGATTGATTACCTGGAGTCGGGTGGACGGTCACTCGTTCTAGCGGACGGCCGTTCGAAAAGCTTGAAGACCAGCGAGCATTGGTTCCTAAAGGGTGGACCCTTGTTGATGGATCATCCGCTCGTCTCCGGCATCGGTCGGGAGTTTCTGCTCGAACTACAACACTTCGATTTGGCTGGTCCCGTGATGCGGAACCTCTCCTGTCTCGACGAAGTCGACCCCATAGCGTTGCTCTGGGACAATCACGATATCGATCATGTTCAGAGTCACGGTCTGGCTTTTGAAGCTCTGTTGGGAAAAGGTCGATTGCTGGCCACCTCGTGGCGTTTGAACAACGCGGCTGGCCAATTTGTTGCCGCACAAATGATCGAGCATCTGCTGAATGGCCAACCTCCCAAGTCGGTGTTCGAACCGTCAACGGTTCAAGCGATGCGGCAGAAGCTCGGCGAGCAACGGATCGATCTGACCAAGCTGACGTGGAAATTCCGCCAAGATCCGCGGAACATCGGCATGCAGCAGGAGTGGAACCGACGACAGGGAACTGAAACCTGGCAGCCGATTAAGATCGGCCGAGCTTGGGAAGCGGAGGGTTATGCTGGACTCGACGGTTGGGCCTGGTATCAGATCGAGATGGTGATTCCGCTGGCGTGGAAACAACGACAAGTCTACTTCTCGCTGGAAGGGGCTGACGACTACTACGAAGTCTATGTCAACGGCGTGGAAATTGGCCGTGGTGGCGATCGGGAGCGGCGGATCACTGCGTTTGACAGTAAAGCAAGCCACCTGATGAGCGATGCCGTGCAATTCGGTGTGACCAACCGCATCGTGGTGCGAGTCGAGGACTGGCAAGGTGCTGGCGGATTGTTCCGTCCGGTCTGGATCGGGACCGCCAAGATCTCGTCTTCATCCTTGTTGAGGTGATTTACCCCACCGGCCTCACTGTACCACGCAAATCTCTGGTTTAAAAAAACGGGCCGTTTAGGTCCGAAAATTCGTTTGGTTGTTGGACAGATGGCGTGAGATTTCAAGTCCGCTCGAAGATCGGCGGTCGATTTGTCATTAGTTATTTGTCAATTGTCATCTCATGTTCGCAGTCTTGCCCGCTTCGTGTCTTCTATGAAGGACACACTGTTGGCAAGTGCCACGGCGATGTGAATGCCATGTAGTCAGTTTTCAGCACTCGCCATTTTCGCTAGCGACTCCACCCTATCGATCATCGAGTTGAGGCCGTTACTGCGAGAGTCCATCAGATGGGATTTTAGGTCGAGCTGCGTAAATAACTCGCGAATATTCGACGACAAGATCTCGTCGGGAGTCTTGCCGGAAAGCAACTTCACAATGATGGTGATCAGACCTTTCACGATCAATGCGTCGCTGTCGGCAATAAAATCAACACGCGTTTCGCTGCCGTCGTCCCGGACTGAACCGACCAACCACACTCGGCTCTGGCAACCCTGCACCAAGTTCGCATCTAAACGATGCTCATCTGGAAGGTCCGGTAATTCGCGGCCCAGTTCAACGATGTACTGAAAACGCTCTTCCCAGTCGTCGAATAGTTCGAAATCGTCGATCAACTCCGCAGCAGTGATCGGTTCCGGCATGTTCTCGGGGGACATCTCGCTTGCGGCTACTTTTTTGGTTAGCTGGCGTGAGAAGGCCGAGCCGGGGAGAGCGAACCGAGTGAGGCGCCGGAACTCTTGGCAAATCGTTCCTTGGTACCATCGGCCAAATAGCGGATCCCGATGCGGGTCGGCTCGTTTGTCTGGGGGCAAATGACCATCACATTCGACACGGCGACCGGCATTTCCTTCGACAGACGCCCACCTTGTGGGTTTCGCTGGCTACGACGGACGTGTTTGTATACACGGTTGACGCCTTCGACGAGCACTTTCTTTTTTTCGCGATTTACCGAGAGGACTTTGCCCGTTGCGCCACGGTCGTCGCCCGCAATGACCTTCACTATGTCGTCGACTTTGATTAACACCGAATTCTCTCCGTCAGGGCTCATTTCAGCCAGTCATCGTAACTCGAAGCGTCACCGCAGAAAGGGGGCCATCGTGGCATCCCCGCTTGAGGTTTGCCATACGATGTTGCCAACCCAGTATGTTCGAGTGTGACAAAGCACTAGTATAAGAATCTCTGTTGATTCGTCCAGTCGTACCGCATCAGACGGGGGCGAAATAGAGGAGCACCTGCTCCCAACTTGGAACTGGCACCCAGCCACGCATGTCCGAGGGACGAAAAGACGTTTTCATGCGACCCGACCAACCCCCCCGCGACCAATGTCCGCTTGAGAACCGGTCCCAATGTCCGCTGCGATGCCGTTATAACCACTTTGAGTCAGCCGACTTATCGATTTGGACTTGGGAGCTAAAGTGCTTGGATTGCGGCTATCGGGAGACGATCGGCTATCGCAACGACGAAACGGAACATTGGCAGGGTGTCGACCCCAATCAGTGTCCGTTCTGCCAGGCCTGTGACCTGAGTCCCGGTCGCGATCCGTGCCAATAAAGCAAGCAAGCGCCCTTAGTCAAAATCCCAACCGCATGCTGGTGCCGGTTGTAAGCTCTGAATAACCGGCTGTTGGAAGATATTCGCTTGTAAAACAGGGTAATTTGCGACGACAAGCCAAAACAGGATATCTATACTTAGTGACTGTGTTAGTTTATGTTAACCGACGTTGTGTCGGCGAATTTTTTAGCATTAAAAAACGGACCAGTAAACATGAGACTCCCTGGATCGATCGTCGCTGTGTGCCTTTGGAGTGTTTTTGGGCTTCTGTCAGCCTGCCAACTTCATGCCGAAGAGACACCGGCCCTCAAACCAGCACCGCACAACCGAGTTGCCATTCCGCGGGCCGCCTTGGGCAAAGAGTTCATGATCTCTGCCTCGCTGATTCCGCAAACTGCGGCCCCGACCAGCACAGGATTGGCTGGCCGCATCGTCACTTTTGAACTGTTCCACGACGGTGTCGACATGTACGACGCCAGCAAAGGTCAGGTCGTGACGGAAGATCTCCCGGCGAAGCAGCTCGTGACGACGTTTCCGATAGTGGAGCAAAACGACGCGGAAGTGGTGATTGATTTCAACTCGGGCATGGACCGGGTGATGACCAACATATGGTATGCGCAAGGTGGCTTCGATTCCGGGGTCTTTTCGATGGTTTTGGAAGTGCCACACAGTCGTGTATTTTCGGTGGTCGAGTCGAAGGATCGATTGGTCATTCGGCAGAGCGCCCATGTACGCAGCCGTCAGTTTGGCGCTGACGATGAATCGCGTGTCGAAGTTCGATATTTCATATCGCCCTACAAAGGGTTGCCGTTTCCCAAGCGCGAGAATCTGGGTCGCACAAACCGATACGTGCAGTTCTTCGAGTCGCAATCTCAGTTGGAACTCAACACGGGTCGAGCATCGGCAGCCATCGCTCGTTTCGATATCGCCTCGCCAATTTTGTTTTACTATAGCGCCAACACGCCGGAAGCCTATCAAGATGCAGTGAAGGACGGGATTCTGTACTGGAACCGTGCATTTGGCAAAGAGATCATCCAGGCCAAGAAGGCGCCAGACGGTGTCACGGCTCCCGATGCTGATCACAACGTCGTGCAGTGGGTACCGTGGGACGATGCCGGCTTCGCCTACGCGGACTTGCTGATCGACCCGAGGACAGGGCGTTCGCTTCACGGCCAAGCCTACATCACGAGCGTCTTTGCGTTCAGTGGCAAGAGCCGGGCCCGCGCGATCCTGCGACGCTTGCGAAAAAAGGCCGAGGAGGAAGGCGAGAAAAAGGATGGCGACAAGGATGACGACGACAAGGACGGCGACGACAAGGATGGCGACAAGGATGATGGAGACAAGGGTGGCGAGAAGAAGGCGTCGCTCAGTTTTCTGCAATCGGCCCAATGTTGCAACATGAGTGGCTTGGGGCACATGCAACAGATGATCCAAGGCATGGAGCTGTTGTTGGCCGCAGATGACGTCACCGAGGGTAACGTGCTACAAGCGTCACAAGACTACGTCCGTAACGTCGTGGCTCACGAGGTTGGGCACGTGCTTGGGTTGCGACACAATTTTGGCGGTAGCACTGCTGGCGACATTAGTCCGAAGGAGTTGGATGAATGGTTCGCCAAGTACCTTACAGAAAAGGAAGTTCCAGATTGGAAGGAAAAGAACACGACCAACTCCGTCATGGAATACTCAGTGTTCAAGGCCGCCGTGTTTACGGGCTGGAAAATTCGCGCTACGAACGAAGTGTTGCCACATGACAAGGCTGCGATTCAATGGGGCTACCTGGAATCGATGGATATCAAAGAGAAGAAGATGCTGTTTGCAACCGACGGCGACGCAGGCCGTTATGGAGACGTGAACACGTTCGATTACGGCTCAGAGCCGGTTGTCGCAGCTTACCACGAACTTTCGTCAACGATTCGTTCACTGCCATACAGCGTGATCGAGTCGTACGTATCGGCAAAAGCTGCCCGCGATGAACGCGATCGCATCCCGCTGGAAGAATTGAGCTTAAACACCTCCTTCGACGCCGCGATGTTGTCGAGTGACTACTCGGGTGTCTTCCGCTGGTTCAACGGCAGTGTACGGTCGTTGCGTCTGGAACGAGACTTTGCGTTTACAGGGACGTTGAACGACAAGGAACGATTGGACAAGCGATGGGAGAGTCTGAAGGAACAAGTTAAGAAAGTGGGTGGAGCCGATCGTCTGGCGTTTTCGGTCTTGCCGCTACCGCTGACTCTAAACCTGAAAGAAAAGACGACAGGCGCCACAGCGGGCGACAAATTCTCGGCTACGAAGCTTACGGAGGAAGTCGGCAAGTTACTGGATGCCGAGGCGTACAATCCCTTCATCGGTGAAGACGACAAGGAATACACGTTCACCGACGACGAAAAGAAGCTGATCAAGGAGCGAGCAAAGACATACTTTGGAAAACTAGAAAACGAATTCCTGTTGCGTGCATGTGGCACACTCGCATCCATGCGACGCGACATTGGCGTGAAGGCCCAAGAGGGTATCGCCGATGATGATGACGATATCGCGAAGATCGAGAAGCAGATCATCGCGGTCGCCAAATTAATCATCACCACAAAGGACAAGAAAAATCGAGTGACTGGAAAACTGAATAAGGGACTAGTCGTTGTCGAGGACTACAAGTACAAGATGGCGACGCGCACCGCAGCCGCACGCATGCTGTCCGACACTGCTGGATCCCATAGGGCTTGGGCTCGAGCTGGGCGGACTGCGATCCACACAGCCCTGAAGGCCGACGTTGATGGCTCACTGAACATCAGTAACCTGAAGGCGTTCAAGACATCTCAGTTGTCTCGGGCTCTGCGAGATTGGTACGAGCAGCAGCAAGCTTTGCTTCGCTTGATACCGCCAGCGACTTAGCATTGGGTCATGGTGTGATGGTAAGACCCGAGGCTAGCGCCTTGGGCTCAATACAACCTTGCGGTAAGGCCGCACCCGAGCGCTCCTAAGAAACACCGGTTACTGATCGTGCCGGTTTTTTTTCAGACGTCGATTCTATGAGTCATGCACAATTTCGGGCAAAAACTACGGCTCACTCTTGAGTCATGCCGGAAAAGAGGGCAGAATCGAAAAAGGGCAGAATCATGGTTGGACAGTGTCCTTGGTGTGGTAGTCACACAGCATCCAAGAGTCGTCGTACGGCCAGAGGTTGGGTTCGACGTGTTGCCTGGTTTCTTGTGTTGACACGGTGCCACAGCTGCTTCCGAACGTTCTGGACACGCGGCATTGCATTCGGCAATAACCTGCGGCTGCCACCCGTTGGCGATTTACGGAATACTTAGCGTCTGGCCGTCTCGCGGCCGTTGTCCTGGTATTGTTCGACGTTTACGAAGTCAACTTGCCGCCAGCCGAGACGAGAGTGTTGGCTAGCAGCATCGTGACGGTCAACCTGCCAACTCCACCAGGCACTGGGGTGATGGCTGAGGCAACTGCGCTGACGGCTGCGAAATCCACGTCGCCGACAATCCCATTGTCGGTACGGTTGATCCCGACGTCGATGACCACCGCTCCTGGGCGGATCATCTCCGCAGTCACGAACTTTGCCCGTCCAACGGCAGCTACGAGTAGGTCTGCTTGCCGCGTGATGGAAGGCAGATCCGCCGTGCGACTATGGCAGAGGGTGACCGTAGCGTTGCAGCATTGCGGACTGACCGGCGAGTCCTTCTGGGATAACAGCGTCGCCATTGGCTTGCCGACGATGTCACTGCGTCCCAGTATCACCGCGTGTTTTCCAGTGATGTCGATCTGACAGCGGGCCAGGATTTGAAGAATTCCGTGCGGGGTGCAAGGTAGAAAACGCGCACGACCTTGGGAGAGTAGCCCGACGTTGTACGGATGGAATCCGTCGACATCCTTCGCCGGATCGATTGCGTCCAGAATTCGCGCCGCGTCGACTTGTTGCGGCAGCGGCAATTGGACCAATATGCCGTGGATGGTTGAGTCTTCGTTGAGTTTCCCGACAAAATCGAGTAGCTCGTCGGTCGAGGTTAATTGGGGCAACCGATGCAAAGAACTGGCGATTCCAACTCGTTTGCAAGCACGCTGTTTGTTGCGGACGTAGACCTCGCTGGCAGGATCTTCGCCAACTAACACAGCGGCCAAGCCAGGTGTTGGGCCTCCCGCGGCCACGTGTGCAGCGACAGATCGGCTGATTTCCGCTTGAATCTCCTGGGCAATGACTTTGCCATCCAAAATGCGAGCGACCAACGTGGTGTCCTTGAATGAGTGATTTGGCAGTGCGCTGAAACGCCAAGATTCTAGCGACCGAACACACGTAATGCGAGCGGTCGCTTTGGCCACGATTCCACGACTTGATCGACCCTTTCGAGCCAATCATGCCCACGTTCACCATATTCCGTCACACAGGCCGTCGGGACGGTGCGGAGGCCAGATCCAACAATTTTCGAGATTCGTTTGAATCCTGTGCCAGCTCGCCTAGAATCGGGACCTTGGAGTTGGCTGAGTATCTAAAATCGCAATGTGATGTCTTCGAGGGCCAAGCCGTGAAACCTAGCACGGAACATCCGGATTACGACCCGCTTTTCGTCAATTCTCGCCGTGAAGCGATTTTTATTTTCTGTTTATGGGCGGCTTGCCTCGTGTGGTGCGTTCCGTACTGCTACATCAACGGCTACGTGCCTGAGGATCAGGAAGTGGCGATCTTGTGGGGGTTGCCCCAATGGATTGTGTTGGGCATCCTCGTGCCGTGGTTGATCGCCAATGTCATCGCGATTCTGTTTTGCATTTTTATCTTCCGTGAAGACGATCTTGGATCTTCCGAAGAAGACGCGCCGACGGAGGCGAGCTCATGAATGCGATCATGTTCGCCCAGTCGGCATCCAACGCCGCTTTAGTCACCTTCATTATCTACATCTTGGCCGTGTTCGGCCTGGCATGGTTGGCAAACAGATTGAGGTCTGGAAAGAACTTCCTCAGCGAGTATTTTTTGGGAGGACGTCGACTCGGCGTCTGGGCGTTTGCGTTGACGTTCGCGGCAACCAGCGCGTCGGGAGGTAGCTTCACCGGCTTTCCGTCGAAGGTCTACATGCACGGCTGGATTCTCGCGCTCTGGATTGGCAGTTACATGGTGGTGCCGATCTGCGCCATGGGTCTTGTCGGGAAGCGAATCAACCAGATGGCCAGAATGTCCGGAGCTATTACGATTCCGGACGTCTTTCGCGACCGATTTCGCAGCTCGGCATTCGGACTGTTGAGCGTGGCGCTAATCGTCTTTTTCATGTCGTTTAACCTGGTTGCCCAGTTCAAGTCGGGCAGCGAGATTCTCAAGACTCTATTACAAGACGTCGAGGTTTTTCAGTCACTTGTCGCTTGGATCGACGGAGCCAAGTCGGGTACAGATTGGCTGCGAGATGTCGACCCGGGCTACCTTCTCTGTCTTGTCGTGTTCGCCATTTCAGTGATTGTCTACACGACATATGGTGGTTTTCATGCGGTGGTTTGGACCGATGTGATGCAGGGCATCGTCATGGTGGTGGGAGTTGTGATCATGCTCCCGTTGGCGCTTTGGCAAGTTGGCGGGTTTGGAACGGCGACCGAGCGGTTGTCCGAATTGACCCCTCCGAAACTAGGGCTTGCTCAAATCGAGATGGAAGATGAAGTGAAGATCCGTTGGAGCACTACTGCGCCGTGGTTCGGCATTTCACAGGGCGATCAGCCTCCGCGATTGTTTCGCGTCAGCAGCACACTCTCTGCACCCGTGGGAATCAAGACGATTCAGCACATCAAGATCGTCGAATTGACATCGCCTGTGCAGGTGACCGAGCAACTGGAGAGGCTCGAGGCGATGGTACCCGTTGACTGGGGAGAGCAGGGGACTATCGTTTGGCTCGATCAGCAAACAAGATCAAAATTGTCGAAACACAAACTGACAATCACTCGACTATTGGACTACGCTTACGGAGCCGGCAAAAAAGGTTCGTACGTCCGAGGTCCCGGTCCCGTGCCTCCCAAACTTCCAAAGGAACCAGGAACATTGACCATTCACTCACCACAGCCGGGTGATGTGGTGGTACTTGACGCTGATGGTCGCATTGTCGTGGAGCGGCAGAGCGAAATCAACGTCGTCGCATTGGAGGCCGGAGAGTATACGGTCGTGGGGAAACATGGATCGGAGTACACCAAAGCGGTAAAGGTAGAAGTCACACGTGGCGGAGATCATGAGACGACCGTGAATTGGTCGACCATTGGGCAACAGGAAGTTGCTGACAATGGAAAGCAGCCGGTGAATCCGTCGTCCGGTTTCTTGCCACTGTCGCTCGCGATTTCGTTCTTCTTCATGTGGGCGATTTCCGGTACAGGGCAACCGAGCACAATGGTTCGCTTGATGGCCTTTCGCAGTTCCCGCACTCTGCGCCTGGCGATCATAACGGTCACTTGCTATTACTCAATGATCTACTTCCCGCTGATCTTGATCTTCTGCTGTTCCCGTTTGTTGTTGCCTGGCATGGACCTCGAGTCCGACCGAATCATGCCGCAGATGGCCGTCACGTTGACATCGAACATCGGTCATCCTTGGATGGCAGGCCTCCTCGTTGCCGCGCCGTTTGCGGCCGTCATGTCAACAGTTGATAGCTTTCTGCTTGTCATCTCTTCGGCCGTCGTGCGCGATATCTACCAGCGAAATATCAACCGCGACGCCTCTCAGAAGACCATCAAAACGATGACCTATGTCGTGACATTGTTGATTGGATTAGGCGCGTTGCTCGGTTCGATTAATCCGCCGCAATTCCTGCAAGACATCATCGTCTATACGGGCAGCGGATTAGCGGCATGTTTCTTGGCGCCTGTTGTGTTCGCGATCTATTGGCCTCGCGCTAATTTGCAGGGTTGTATGGCCGGCATGATTGGTGGTTTTGTCGCTCACCTTTCAATGTATGTGCTGGGGGTCATCGTCAACGGGAGCTTCTTTCATCCCTATCGACTCTTCGATTTCAACCCGATTATCATCGGGCTGATTACCTCGTTCTTGACCACCTATATCGTCGTTAAGCTGACTCCACCGCCTGATGACGAGATCGTGCGGATGTACTTCCACCGCCGCGGTAGCAAAAACGACTGAATGGTATTGATGTATCCTGAAATCAGTATGGTACGTCCTTGCCGTCAGTGCTTGTTGAACACGTCGAGACGACTCGCATGAAACTCGCCAGATATTTTCCGTCCGGTCAACCGCACGCGGTGGGCGTAGGGATAGTCTCCGACGAGACAATCGTGGCGATCCGCTTGGACGACGACTTGCCGTCGTTGTCTGCCATCCTCGAATCCATGGATCCTCTGTCGACCGTTCAGGATCGGCAAGGTGAGTCGTTGCCATTGAGCAGCATAGAGCTACTGGCTCCCATCGATCAGCAGGAAGTTTGGGCCGCCGGAGTGACCTACAAACGTAGCCAGACGGCACGGATGGAGGAATCGGAGGCTGCTGCGTCTTGCTACGACCGAGTTTACCAATCTCCTCGGCCGGAGTTGTTTCTCAAAGCGACACCTAACCGAGTATCGGGACCAGGTCAGCCTTTGCGAATTCGAGCGGATTCCAAATGGAACGTACCGGAGCCGGAGTTGACGTTGGTCGTCAATTCTCGGAAACAACTGGTCGGCTACACCATCGGGAACGACATGAGTTCCCGGGACATCGAGGGCGAAAACCCGCTCTACCTACCGCAAGCGAAAGTTTACAACCAGTGTTGCGGTCTGGGCCCGTGGGTCACATTGGCCAGTAGCTTCCCCCCACGGGATGAGGTTGGAATTCACATTTCGATTCGTCGTGACAATCAAGTGATCTTTAGCGGCGCCACCGGCCTTGACCAGATGGCGAGGTCTCTCGAGGACCTCATCCAATGGCTCGGTCGAGACAACGATTTTCCGCACGGGGTATTCCTGTTGACCGGCACCGGGATCGTCCCAGAAAACGACTTCACGTTGCTCCCTGCCGACGTCGTCGACATTACCATCGATGGGATTGGAACACTAAGTAACCGGGTGGTTCAGGGATGAATTCACGCGAAGGGTGTTGCACGGGTTACAATCCACAGCGACCCCGCTAAAACACTACCTGCATGAGAATCACAATTCACCAGGAAATGGACCGACCTCGACAATGACCATTCAGCCGATATTGATTAATGGAAAGTGGTGCCAAGCGGACGTTTGCGGCCAGTTTCAGGCCGACAATCCAAAGACCAAGCAACCCCTTGAGCATCTGTTTCCTGTTAGCAGCTGGTCGGATTGTGAACTTGCCCTGAATGCGGCGACCGCCGCCGTGGCGAAGCTCAGAGACATTCCATCGAGTCAGATTGCGGATTTCCTGAGACAGTATGCCGACGGAATAGAAGCTCGCGCCGACGAGTTGGTTGAAGCAGCACATGCCGAAACGGCTCTTCCCGCCAGTCCTCGCCTAGCTGACGGTGAATTGCCGCGAACCACGGGACAATTGCGACAAGCGGCCGATGCGGCATCCGTCGGTACGTGGGCGATGTCCACGATCGACACTGCACAGGGCATTCGCTCGGTCTTGGCACCGATTGGACCGGTTTGCGTGTTCGGTCCTAATAATTTCCCGTTCGCATTCGGGAGCATCTCAGGTGGAGACTTCGCCGCAGCGATCGCCGCGGGCAATCCTGTCATCGCCAAAGCCAATTCTTCCCACCCACGCACGACGCAAATTTTTGCCGAGATTGCCCAGGACGCGGCGCAGCAATGCGGATTGCCGGACGGGACAGTCCAGTTGCTTTATCGGTTGAACCATGAGGACGGGGAGAGGTTGGTCGCCGACCCGCGGGTTGGCGCCACAGGGTACACCGGTAGTCGACAGGCCGGGCTGGCACTCAAGAGGGCGGCTGACGCGGCTGGGAAACCAATCTATCTGGAGCTGTCCAGCATCAATCCGATCGTCATCCTCGCCGAGGCGTTGGCAGAACGCGGCGACGACTTGGCGACCGAGTTCACGCAGAGTTGCCTCATGGGAACCGGGCAGTTTTGCACGAACCCTGGCTTGGTTGTTCTGCCATCCGGCGAGATGACGGAGAAATTCGTTGACAACATCGTTGCCGCTTTTGGGCAAGCAGCGGCCGGCACGCTCCTCTCGGCCAGTGTCGAACGGTCGTTGAACGCTGCCGTTACGTCGCTCGTCGACGCCGGTGCCGAATTGCTGGTTGGCGGCCAAGTTGGCGCGGGTGAGGGTTACTCGTTCGCAAATTCGCTGTTACGCGTCAGCGGAGATGCTTTCCTGGCGGACGCCGAAGCGTTGCAACAGGAAGCCTTCGGCAACGTCAGTTTGTTGGTCGTTGCCTCCGACCTTGACCAGATGACCAGTATCGTCGGTGGGCTGGAGGGAAATCTAACGGGATGCATTTATTCTGCGACCGAGAACGGCGATGAGGCTAGTTATCGAAAAGTGGCCGCTGCGCTCCGCCCACGAGTTGGACGTTTGTTGAACGACAAAATGCCAACGGGAGTGGCGGTTAGTCCAGCGATGAATCATGGCGGCCCCTACCCGGCAACCGGGCACCCAGGGTTTACCGCTGTGGGAATCCCCGGTTCATTGCGCCGCTTTGCGACGTTGGCGTGCTTCGATAACGTTCGCAATTCCCGTTTGCCGCTTTCCTTGCAGGACGTTAACCAGTTGGGGGGGTGGCGATTGGTCGACGGTGACTGGACGGTTGCTGACATTGAACAGTGAGGAGTCTTCAGCACGTCGATCCGTTATCGAGCGCGCCTCGGATTCGGATGGATTTTGGTCGGACTTGGCGCAATAATATGAGAAGTCTTGGTAATTAACTCAGATGGGAAAAAAGATGTCTGCCATGAAGCTCGTTCACCGCATCATTTTCACGGTATGTCCACTCTTGCTCCCGGCGTTCGCGACGTGTGTGGCTTGTGGCGACGATTTGCCGCCAGGGCAACGAGATCTGGACGAGGCCACGAAAATCCACTTCGAGGGCAAATCGGACTACGTGGACCGAGTCATCGTCTTGTGCGAGTCCGCTCTGAAAAAAGGGCTGGATGGTCCGGGAACGATCTTCACGAAGGAGCTGGCTAGTTCGACGCTGTTCCGCCGTGCTTCTGTCAGCGCTCAGAGAATCCTTCAGCCGGGCATCCGCCAGAGTGCCAGATTGCGTTACCGAGAATTGGCGGTGAAAGACCTGGAATCGGCTATCAAATTCAAACCCGAATTCGCAGATGGTCACCTACTGTTGTGCGAGCTGTCGTCGATGCCGGGCGGAGATCGCAAACGCGGATTCAAAGCGGCCAGCGCGGCGGTTGAATCGTTCAATAAAGCCAACGACAAACTGCGAGCAGCGTCGGCTTACCTTTGGCGAGCCAGGTTTGGCGACGATCTCGTCCAACAACTGGCAGATTTCGCGAAGGCCTCCGAATTGGATCCGGACAACATGGGAATTCTGCGACAACAGGCGGACTTCTTGCACGGCAAGCAGCAGTTCGGCGAAGCGGTGAAGACGTTGAAGAAACTGGTGAAAGCGTCACCCGACGATGCGAAGTTACGATTGGCGCTTGCGGAAAGCCTCTCCCAAACGGGTGAAGAGGGTGTGATCGAGGCATTTGACCAGATCGAGAAGGTCATTGAATTGGCCCCCGACATGACTGCTGTCTATCGCATGCGTGCTCAACTTTACATCGCGCAGGAAAAACCAGAAGAGGCGATTGAAGACCTGACCAAGGCGATTCAAATCGACCGTGGCGACATTGGTGCCAGACTATTCCGCGCTGAGATCTATCTCTTCGAGGACGAACTTGAGAAAGCGCGGCAGGATGTGAACCGGGCGTTGTCTCTCAATCCCGGTATCGTCTACGGCATCCAACTTCGCAGTCGAATCAGTGCGGCCGAGAAAAAATACTCGCAGGCGATCGATGACATTCGCTTGCTGATCGGGAACGATCCCGACGATGCGGGCCACCGGCTACAATTGGCCGCCTATCTAAATGCCGATCAGCGACCTCGAGCAGCTATTAAGGAGATTACCAGAGTCCTGGAGAAGGATGCTAGCAACTGGCGCGCTTTACGATCTCGAGCCGATGCCTTTTTGAGTGTCGGCAAACACGTTGAGGCGCTCGCTGATTACGAGCGAGCCCTGAAAATGAGTCCAGAGAATAGCGGCATACTCAACAACTTTGCCTGGGTGCTCGCGACTTCCACCGACGACAAGGTTCGTAACGGAAAGCGGGCCATCGAGTTGGCCACAAAGGCCTGTGAGGTCACCGAGTACAAGGAAGCGCACATCCTCAGCACTCTCGCCTCAGGCTACGCCGAGGCGGGAGATTTCGAGTCGGCCATCAAGTGGTCGACCAAGGCCGTCGATCTTGGTGAGGGCGAGATGAAGGAGCAACTCCGAGGTGAGTTAAAAAGCTATCAGGAGAAGAAGCCTTGGCGCGAGAAGCAGGTCGTCGAGGAAAAAGAGACGAAGGATCGTCCGAATCTGATCGAGACGTAAGCCGTGGATCGTCAACACGCGTTTGACCTAGTCTGCGAATTTACGCAGAGTGACAGCCTTCGTCGGCACATGCTGGCGGTCGAGGTTTCGATGCGATCCTACGCAACGAAGTTCGGCGAGGACGTCGAAAAATGGGGCGTTGTGGGCCTCCTGCATGACTTTGACTACGAGCGTTGGCCCGATCCTCCTGACCACCCGTTGCAAGGATCGAAAATCCTGAAAGAGCGTGGCTATCCGGACGACGTCATTTACGCCATAAAAAGTCATGCCGACTATCTGGAAGATTGCCCCCGCCTCTCGCTGATGGACAAAACTCTCTATGCGTGCGATGAATTGGCTGGTTTCATAACCGCCGTCGCCAAGGTTCGCCCCGAAAAAATGAAGGGCATGAAGGCGAAGAGTGTCCGCAAAAAAATGAAGCAGAAGAGTTTTGCGGCAGCGGTCAATCGAACCGACATCGTCAATGGGGCTGAGGACTTGGGAGTCGATTTGAACGAACACATCCAGTACGTTATCGAGGCGATGGAAGCCGAAGCCGAATTGCTCCATCTTGTTTGAAAAACGGAACGGCAGCGATTGAAGCCGGTGGTGCTGACATCGATATTGAACTGGTCAACACCGTATTTCGCGCCGTGCATTCGGTAAAGGGAGCCACCGGTTTTTTTGGGCTCAATTCGATCAACAATGTTGCACATAGTTTTGAAGACCTGCTGATCCTGGTCCGCGAATTCAAATTGGTGCCGACGGAGGAGATCATCGACCCGATGCTACGCGCTGCCGACATGCTTCGCAATTTTATTCAGGACATCGAAAATGCAAATTCCGTTGATGTAAGCAGCATGGTGTCTGAACTGAAGCTCCTTGGTCAAATCCCGTCTGAAGACGAATCGAAAACGCCAACTCAAGAACAAGGGCCGTCTGAAGACGCCAATTGTCAGGACGACGGCTCCGACGAATTGGACGAGCCAACGGACAATTCAAGCTCGAGCGACTCGGGCGACGAACCGGTCACAGAGGAGAAGAGCGTTGCCCAACAAACGAAGATCAAGGCTGGCGCAACGAAGAATGATGGCAATGACCGCGCGAAGAATCCCAGCGAGTTCAGCATTCGAGTTTCCGTTGATACACTCGACACACTGATGAATTTTGCCGGCGAACTTGTACTTGGTCGGAATCAACTCCTGCAATCAGCCGCTCATTGCCGCTCATTGCCGCTACATTGACCTGAACTGCGTGGTTGCTCGCATCAATCAAGTCACCAGCGACTTACAAGATGCCATCATGCAGACGCGTATGCAGCCCATTGGCAGCGTCTTTAGCCGCTTTACACGAGTCGGCTGTGCGAGTTGGCTTCGTAGCTAACCAACGACCTCCGCTTTGTGTGCTTCTTGCTGTGAGTTCCGGATGTTTCGGAAAACCGGTTTTTGCCACGACGCCCATTTTTTCGCAGTTCCGGCCCGCCTCGATGCCGATCCACATTCTTGCCGCTTCCGCGATCGCCGAGTCGTGTCGCGGCTGAAGAAATCGGATAAACAGGCGTGTTATCCGATTGGCCGGCCTGGGACTGATGTACGGGAGTCGATTCATGACAACAATACTTGCAGTACCAAACAATCGGCGTGCGTTGGCCATTCTGATGGCATCCGTACTTCTCGGCCCAGCTCCATTGCGAGCGGGGGACGTTTTCTCCACGATCCGAGCATCCTGTGTCGATGGCACTTGCCTGGAAAACTGTGATGAGCCCGCGTATTCTTCAACCTCGTGCCGGCGTAATTGCCCAGGGACTCTGATGCAGTGGAGTTTCGGTAACAGCTTCTCTGGCGGCCCCGACCTGACTGCACCACTTGTCACCGATCGCCCCGACTTCACCGAAGCCGCTTCTACCATTGGAAGAGGCGTGGCGCAGTTGGAAATCGGCTACACGTACGCTTATGACAACGGCGGTACTGTGACAAAGTCAAATTCGTACCCTGAACCACTACTGCGGTATGGAATTTTCGCCGAATGGCTAGAACTGCGTGTCGGCTGGAATTATGCCGACGAAGAGGTTGGACTCGTTAAGAACTCAGGCAGCGAGGATCTCTATCTGGGATTCAAGATCGGTCTGACGCCGCAAGAGGGAATCCTGCCTGAAATGGCGATCATCCCGCAAATGACCGTTCCGACCGGTGCATCCGTTTTTACCGGCAACGAAGTGCTTGCCGGTCTGAATTGGATTTACTCCTGGGAACTCACCGATTTCATCTCGACGGCTGGTAGTACCCAGTTCAATCGGGCAATTGACGATGTCTCTAACGACGCCTTTACCGAGTGGGCCCAGTCCTGGACGATCGCCTATACACTCACGGACTGTGTCGGCGCTTACACCGAGTGGTACGCATTCATTCCACATAGTGCCGATACGAATGTAGCCGAACATTACTTCAACGGCGGATTCACGTACCTTGTCCACAACGACATGCAATTTGACATCCGTGCCGGAGTAGGGCTGAACGACGCAGCGACGGACTATTTCCTCGGTACCGGCTTGTCGATGCGTTTTCACTAGAAGAAGACTGCCGCCTGACATCACACGAGAATTTGGGTGCCCCCTCGATGACGCACCGGGCTAAGAAGCCTCACCCGATGCGCAAGTGAGCGAAGACTACTCCGTTGTCGTCGCAGTAGGGAGCAAGCTACGGGTTCAGCAACTGAAGTCCGCCCTGTCGACACCAGCGGGCCAAATTGTTTTGCGGGACCATATCTCCTACATCGGCATCTCCTACATCGGCGAAATGCGGCTCAGATTTGCATCGAATGCCGAAACGCGCTAGCATCGGGTCTCGCCTATGGAACGCGTTTGTAGACTCGAGTCTAGCGCCTGCGGCTCAGATTGCATCGAATCGTGAATGCGCTGCGTATCGTTCCATCAGATCATGTATACTCGCGGGACGGTCTACGATGGTTCTTCATCTGGAGAGAGATACACCATGTCCACCGACTCGCCACGATACGAGTACACGATCCGACGCAAGATTCTCACATTCCTGGGCGCGAAGTTTCACATCTATAACGACACCGGCGAACTGATCGGATTTTCGCGGCAAAAAGCGTTCAAGTTGAAGGAGGACATTCGAGTCTTCACCGACGAAAGCGAGAACGCACCGCTGATTTCGATCAAGGCCCGCAGCATCATCGACTTTAGTGCCGCGTACGACGTTGTCGACGAGAAAACGGGTAATTCGCTCGGCGCCTTGCGACGCAAGGGTTTTTCTTCCATCTTGAGAGATTCCTGGGAGGTGTTGAACCAAAACGACGAGCCGGTCGGAAGGCTAGCCGAAGACAGTATGGGCATGGCGATGGTTAGACGGTTCGTGCCAATGGGGAATCTGTTCCCACAGAAGTTCTCGTTGATCGACGGGAGTGGCGCGGAGATCGCCAATTTACGTACCCACTTCAATCCGTTTGTTCACAAGATGACCGTGGCGATCAACGCTGATAGTTCGATTCATCAAATGGTTGTGCTGGCAGCGGGGATCTTGCTCGTGGCCATCGAGGGACGTCAAAAGAGCTAGGTCCCTCATTTGCCTCTTTGGGGTCACTTCGTCATTTCATTGCCCGCAGAACATCGGCATAGCTGACAAGTTGAATGCTACGTCGCTCGATCACTTCCTTTGCTTTACCGCTGGTAAACGCGCGAGTAACTCCGGCCCGATCCGATGCGACATTGTCGTATCCTCGATGACCAAGTGCTCGCATCTCTGGCGTGTCGAGCGCCGGATGTTCAACAAACATCCAAAGGCCAGGCGATAGGTTCTCGAGGATCTGGATCATCTGAGTTTCTTTCTCCTCAGGCGTTGTCTGCGGACCGCCGAACCGCTCGGTCGCCTTGATGTTTGGCAAACTCAATGGCAAGTCGTATTCGGCTGCCAGACGTTGCGTCAGGGTTCGCAGCTCAGGCGAACTTGTCGCAGTCCCCATATGTGCTGATAAGTGAGTTACGTTGGGTAGCAGTCGCTTCGCCGTTTCGATTTGGGCTCGAAGTTCGCGTTCGACTTGATCGATCTTCCAGTCCGAATCGAGGAATCCTGTATTTGGCGGCCAACCTCGCCGTTGCCGCGTCATGGGATAAAAATGACCATTTGCATCGACCAAACTGGGCACACTCTTGCATACCGGGCCCCACTTTACTCGTGACCATTCACTGGTTAGGTCGAGATGCACCCCGACGTCGATGTCCGGATGCTGTTTGAGCATTTCGACGGCCTCGATAAACCAAGGCGCTGGAACGATAACTTCGATCGATCGGGCGATACCGTGAGTGACCGTCCGTAGACACGCGACGTTGACCGCGTGTGCCGCACCCATGTCGTCGCTGCGAACGATCAAGCGGATCATCTGCTCGGCATCTTGCCCCATAACCAAGGGGCTGCAGCTGCATGTGACTGCCAACGCAAGGGAGATCCAGCCACAGCGTATTCGCAATAGGGTACAGCGTTTCTCAAAACAGCTCATCAATCGGTTCGCCAAACGGTAGTACTGAAACGGGTCTTCCGTTTTGATCTAGATAATGTGCCCGGGTGTCGATCCCCAGATGGCGATAGACCGTTGCCAAGACATCTTGCGGGCGTTTGGGATTGTCCTGCGGTAGCGCGCCTTTTGAATCGGACGAGCCGACGACTCTTCCTCCTTGAATCCCGCCACCCGTGATGGCCGCCGAGAAAACAAGCGGGTAATGGTCTCGCCCACCGGTCGCGTTGACTCGGGGCGTACGGCCAAATTCGCCCCAGGCCAGGACCATTGTCGATTCAAGTAGCCCGCGCTGTGCCAGGTCTTCGATCAGGGCAGTGTACGCCTGATCCCAGCGTGGTAGGAAACCATCCCGCATGGTCTCATAGCCCTTGACGTGCGTATCCCACCAGCGGCAATCGACCGTGACAAGCCGCACGCCCGCTTCAACTAACCGTCGAGCAAGTAACAGGCGTTGGCTCCAAGCAGGAACTCCACAGCGGTCCGGAGTCGGTGCTTTGTACGCCGGCATGAAGCCATATCGTTCACGGACACTGGCCGGTTCGGCATCTAGGTCGAACGCCGCTCGCGCCTTGACACCGGAAATAATCTCCCATGCTCGCTGCTGAAACGCGTCTACCGCTTCCATCTCACCGCTCTCATCTACCCTACGGCGCAATCGGTCGAAGCTCTTGAGTAGATCACGTCGAGACCTAATTCGGTCGACTGACAGAGCAGCGGGAATTTCAAAATTCGGTAACCGAAAAGGTCCTGCATTGGCCGGGTCAGCCTGAGTTTCGAACGGCCGGCACGATGGGCCCAGATAGGCCGAATCCGTTCCTGGTACACGACGAGGGATCATTACATAGGCCGGAAGCTCGGGGCAATCTTGTTGCAATTGTCGAGCGACAATCGACCCAACGCTAGGGTATGAGTTGCTGTCGGGAACACCCTCGTTGGGATATCCGGTAAAGAGAAGTTGGTCGCCGGATGAATGTCCGGCATCCTTGTGATTTAGGCTGCGTATGATCGACCACTGGTCCATGATTGCAGCGCTCTTTGGCAGCAAATCACAGATTTGGAGTCCAGGCACGTTTGTTTTCGCAGCGCCAAAAGACCCTCGATATTCGACCGGAGCCTCCGGTTTTGGGTCCCACGTCTCATGTTGACTGGGACCTCCCCGCATCCAGAGCAAGATGACCGAATGCTTGTCGCTCGATGGGCTGCCCGCTGCGACTCGCAGCAGATTCGCCAATCCGAGTGATCCAAGGGTGCCTGCCTGCAGAAAACTTCGCCGTTCCATGTGGAGCGAACGTCGAAATGACGGACAGCCGATCTTGTTGGTTGTCGGGCGACTCACAACGTTCTCGCAGAGAATAAAGGGCAGCGATTTTTCGGCGTTTCCGTATCGTATCTATCGTCAATTGGCAAATCAGGACGAGCGGCGACCGCGTCCTTAGCCGCGTTCTATCTTAACGGATCACCGACATGGATACCAAGCGGAACTTGGTACTCGATGTCCAAACGGCTCGGGGCGATTTTCCCATATCGCTGGCAATTGACGATCGGATTCAGTGAGACGAGAATACACCGACAGTCGTGACAACCGCGGTCCGCATATCGCTTTGTTCGCGCCAGCCGCACCAATGTGAGAGGAATCGCTATCATTACTTCATCTTCTATGCCCGCACCGCTCAGTTCTTGTTGGCTCAGACTTCGTTCGCTGAGCTCCAGGAGACTGCTGATCGGGATGGTCGCGGCCATTCTCTTTGCTCAGACGGTCCATCCGGACCTGTTGGCGGCGGCGACCGACGACCGCGCAAGAGATGACCGACCGAATATTGTCGTCATCATGTCGGATGATATGGGCTTCTCCGATATCGGTTGTTATGGCGGTGAGATCAACACTCCCCACCTCGATCGTCTGGCGGAGGACGGACTTCGATTCAGTCAGTTTTATAACACGGCCCGCTGTTGCCCCACACGAGCGTCAATTTTGACAGGTGTCTATTCTCATCAGGCGGGCATCGGTTTAATGACCGGTGACCGGAAATTGCCCGGGTATCGAGGCGAGTTGGGTCGCAACGTCACAACGATCGCCGAATCGCTTTCCACGGCGGGCTATCGATCGTACATGTCTGGCAAGTGGCACGTGACAAGTCATACCAGGCCCAATGGCCCTGTGGAAAACTGGCCGATGCAGCGGGGCTTTGAAAAGTTCTACGGAACGATTACCGGTGCCGGTAGTTTTTATGATCCCGCCACGCTCTGCCGAGGTAACCAGTTCATCACACCGGTCAACGACCCAAAGTACCAACCGGACACCTACTACTATACCGACGCCATCAGTGATAACGCCGTCACGTTTCTCAAAGAGCACGCCGCAGCGACGCCGGACAAGCCTTTCTTCCTCTACGTTGCCTTTACGACAGCGCATTGGCCGATGCATGCCCTACCGGAAGACATCGCGAAATATAAGGGTGCGTACGACGAGGGATTCGGTCCCATCCGCGCAGAGCGTTTGAAGCGACTCAAGGAACTCGGTTTGGTCGCCGCATCGACGGAGCTTTCCTCTCAATCAGACGACTGGGGCCGTGTTAGCGACAAGGCGTGGGAAGCTCGCAACATGGAAGTTTATGCGGCTATGATTGACAGCATGGATCAGGGAATCGGCCGAATTTTGGCGGAGATCAAGAGAGAAGGTCAATCCGACAACACGTTGGTGATGTTCTTGCAGGACAACGGTGGGTGCGCGGAAGGCTACGGCCGATACTCGCCCAACAAACCGTATGCGTCGGACTACAAGCCGTTGGGGCCCAACGAATTTCAAACAAAGATCTGGCCGCCCATGCAAACACGTGACGGCCGTCCATTGCGTGTTGGACCGGGAGTAATGGCGGGACCTGAAGATACATTCATCGGCTACGGTCGCGGTTGGGCCAATGTTTCGAACACGCCGTTCCGAGAATACAAACACTGGTCTCACGAAGGTGGAATATCAACACCGTTGATTGTCCATTGGCCAGCGGGCATTGCGAAGAAACGGCGCGGAACTCTCGAGCGACAGCCTGCACATGTTATCGATATCATGGCCACGTGCGTCGATGTGGGCGCTGTCGATTACCCGCCATCGATCGCCGGACAACAAATCTTGCCGTTGGAAGGTGTCAGTCTGCGACCGTCGTTTTCTGGGCAGTCGTTGGACCGACAAGACGCGTTGTACTTTGAGCACCATTTGAATTGCGCTGTTCGTGATGGCGATTGGAAATTGGTGCGCAAGGGACAGCCAGGTCGGCCGGCCAAACTGTTCGATTGGGAGTTGTACAACATGGTTAACGATCGCCCCGAACTCCATGACCTGTCGGGTGAGTTTCCAAAAAGAGTCGCCGAGTTGTCGGCGAAATGGGAGGCCTGGGCCGCCCGCGCAAATGTCAAGCCATGGCCTTATGAATTCGAATAGAGCCGCCAAAGCTGCAACTGCGTTCTGTGACGTCAACTCTTACTAAACGGCCAGATGCGGCCGAGAGTTTTGGCCTGCTGCTTTGAGATACTCTTGATCCCCCGTTTGGCGAGTTTGAGTAGGCTGGCCAGCTCGTCGTCCGAAAACGTGGCTTCTTCGCCGGTCCCCTGGATTTCGATGAATTGCCCACTGCCCGTCATCACGACGTTCATGTCGACCGCAGCCGCGAAATCTAACTCGTAGTCGAGGTCTAAGACGCAATGTCCATCGACAATGCCGACGCTGACCGCCGCGACATTGTCACTTAGCGGATAGACGTCCGGGTTGGGAAGCAACTTGCGCACGGACCACAGTGCGTCCACCAGAGCGATAAAGCCGCCAGTGATGCTGGCAGTTCGTGTGCCACCGTCGGCCTGAAGAACATCGCAATCCACCGTGATCGTCATTTCGCCCAGAGCTTCCATATTTGCGACTGCGCGAAAACTGCGCCCGATCAATCGCTGAATTTCGGTCGTGCGGCCGTCGACTTTTCCTCCCCGATCTCGTTTTTTCCGAGGAGCCGTACTACTCGGCAGCATGTTGTATTCGGCAGTGATCCAACCCCGCCCTTTACCTTCCATCCACGGCGGAACCCGAGTGTCAACGCTGGCCGAGCACAAGACGACCGTTTCGCCGCATTGGTACAAGACGCTGCCCGGCGCCGTTTTCGTGAACTTGCGTTTGATTTTTACTGGACGTAATTCGGATGCCGAACGCGGCATGTTTGATGTCCTTGTGGTTTGCAACGAGCCGAGTAAGCGTCGTGGAATGATCTTGTCGGGAGAGTTGTGAAACGCCGTTGTCAGATATCCGCCTTGAGCAGCCATGCCATCAGGCCCTTCTGGGCGTGCATTCGATTGGCTGCCTGTTCGACGACTAGGCTGTTCGGTCCGTCGATTACATCGGCGGTGACCTCTTCACCTCGGCGAGCTGGTAAACAGTGTAGGAAGTGCGCATCGGGGTCAGCGTGTTTCATGAGTTCTTTGTTGACTTGGTAGTTCGCGAGAGCTTGTTTGCGGCTTTCCTCCTCAGCCTCTTGCCCCATACTGGTCCAGACATCGGTGTAAACGACATTTGCCCCTCGGACCGCTTCTCGTGGGTCATTGGTGGCTGTGAATCTCACGTTGCCAACGTGATTGCGAACTTTTTCCAAGAACGAAAGTGGTAATTCGTACCCTGGCGGGCAAGCGACTCGCAACTCGACGTCCAGCAGGCCACACGCTAGCGCCAAGCTGGCAGCGACGTTGTTGCCATCACCCACGTACGCCAACTTCGCTCCGGAAAGCGAACCAAACGCTTCTTCTACCGTGAATAAATCGGCTAAGGCCTGACAAGGGTGGGCCAGGTCAGTGAGCCCGTTCACCACCGGACAGGCGGAATACTCGGCCAACTCGGTGACACGTTCGTGCGAGTAGGCGCGGCAGACGATAATGTCTACGTATTGGCTCAAGACGGAGGCAAAGTCGGCAATCGACTCGCGATCTTCCCAACCGACGTCCTGACCCAAGAACAGGCTACTTCCGCCAAGGTGAGCGATTCCACTTTCAAAACTCACACGAGTTCTGAGTGATTGTTTTTGAAATAGTAGGCCCAAGACGCGTCTGGGCAAATAGGGGTGCCGTTCACCTCGTTCAAATGCGTCCTTGAGCACTCGGGCGATGCGCAGGATATCGATCACTTCGTCCCGCCGCACGTCAAACAAGGTAACCAAATGTCGAACCGAGGACGATTCTGAGGTCGGTTTCGATATGGCTGTGGACATGTTGCAACTCCGTTGGCTACTAATTGTCGTTATCGATCGATTGAGTGGCAGAACGTAGAGCGTTGGCCAAGATCTCGAAGCCCTCTTCGGCCGCATCAAGGCCAAGGTTCATTGCGGGAAGCAGGCGGATGACCGATCCTTGCGTGCAATTGACCAACAGCCCATGTTCGAGACAGTCGGCGACGATCGCACCGCCATCGATCATTAGTTCGGCACCTACCATTACGCCGCAGACACGCACTTCCTTAATCAGCCCAATTTCTTCCTGTAATGCCAACAATCGGTTTTCGAAGAACTCGCCCAGCTGCCTTGCCTCCGCAAGTAAGTCATCCTGCTCAATTGTCTCCAACGTCGCGATGCCAGCGGCAGCGGCAATAGGATTGCCGCCAAATGTTGCCGCGTGCATGCCGGGACGCAGGCTCGGAGAAACGTCGTCACTGGCCAATAACGCGCCCCCGGCAATTCCTCCGCAAAGCGCTTTGGCCAATGTGATGATGTCGGGCGTCACCTCGAAATGTTGGTAACCAAACCACTCACCTGTGCGGCCGCAGCCCGTCTGGACCTCGTCGAATACCAGCAGCATTTCGTTTTCATCGCAGATCGATCGCAACTCCGCGAGAAAACCGTCGGGGTGTATGCGGATGCCGCCCTCGCCTTGAATCGGTTCGATCATGATGGCGCAAGTTTGATCATCAACCAGCTGCCGGACGGCGTCGAGGTCACCGAAGGGAGCGTATTGGAAACCTGCCATCAACGGCCCCAGGTCTTCATGGTATTTGGGTTGGGCCGTCGCGGTTAGCGCGCCAAACGTGCGGCCGTGGAACCCACCCTCGAATGTAATGATCTTGTACCGTTGGGGCGCTGTGTGAAGTCGAACCAGTTTGATCGCGGCTTCATTGGCCTCTGTGCCGGAGTTACAAAAGAATGCTTTGCCAAATGCCCGTTCAGACAGCATCTGTGCCCAACGCCCCTGAATGTCCATGTGCCATGTGTTGGGTACATGGATCAGTTTGGCGACTTGCTCTTGAACGGCAGAAACGACTCGAGGTGGGCAGTGCCCGAGCAGGTTACATCCCCAGCCAGGAAAGAAATCCAAGTAGCGATTTCCCTCGGAATCCCAGACTTCGGAGCCCGCACCACGTACAAGATTGATCGGGTAACGCAGATAATTGGGAATAACGTGACTCTTGAACAGCTCGATCGTTTCTGTCGAACTGGGGGCGGTTGTGGTGTTCGTCATTTCGCCTTCCTTTCAAGATAATACGGGCAGCTTGCCGGTGCGTTCACGCGTCGGACGGTCGGGTGGAAACCAGCTGTGTTCCGACTCCCTCGGTCGTGTAGATTTCCAATAACAGTGAATGTCGCAGTTGGCCGTCGATAATGTGAACTTTCCTCACACCTTGCTCGAGCGTCGCGATGCAGGCTTCTACTTTCGGGATCATGCCAGCATCGATCGCCCCGCTTGAAATCAACTCTTGAGCTTCCGCTGGTGTCAGAGTGTGGATCAAGGACGTCGGATCTTCTTTGTCACGCCGCACGCCGTTGACGTCACTGAGGAATACCAATTTGTCGGCTCGAAGAGCTTGAGCAACTGCTGTGGCGGCGGTATCGGCATTCACATTATATTTTTGCCCCGTCGCATCGATGCACATCGACGGTATGACGGGAATTTGTCCAGCGTAGCAGAGGTTTTCGACAACGGGTCGATTCACTTTTGTAACTTGACCGACGAATCCAAGATCGAGTGCCTTCCCGTCTCGTGATAACTCAAGACGCTCGCCGGTCAAGACGTTTGTTGATTCCAGGTTGAGCGTGATCGCTCGTCCGCCCAGTTCCTCAATGAGGTTGGCTATTCGTGAATTGACTTCGCTTCCTAGTACTCTTTCGACGATCGCAAGTGTCGTTGCGTCCGTGTATCGTCGGCCGTGGACGAACTTCGGCTCAATTCCCGCATCGTCCATGGCCTGGTTAATGGCCGGTCCGCCACCGTGCACGATGACTGGACGCATGCCGACCGTCTGCATAAAGACGATATCCAGAAGGATGTGGCGGAGGGCGTCCTCGTCTTGCATGACGCTTCCACCCAGCTTGATCACCGATGTGGTGTCGCGCAGATTGCGAATCCAGCCGAGTGCTTCGACTAGAATGTCTGCCTTGTGGATGGCTTCGTACACCTTCGTCACTCCAGTTCAATGTCCAAAACGCATCACGCTCCAGTCGATCCAGCGACCGGAGCGTAGCGGTGTTGTTAACTGATGTTGTAGCGAAATGGAAAACCGACCATTTTAGGGGCCGTTTTGGCATAATGTCAACGAGCGAGCCGCCCGAGCAACATGAAATGGCTCTTTGGGGGGGCTAAGTGTCGTATCATCGGTTTTTACCGTGTGAAACAGTCTATTGAGGTGCAACCAATGAGTGGACGAGCGGCAGTCGTCTTGGCGGGTGGTAAGGGATCACGGATGAAATCAGACTTGCCAAAGGTCCTCGTGCCCGTTCATGGGCGAGCCATGATTCACTATGTGCTCGACGCGCTCGACGCAGGCAATATCGAACGAATTATCGTCGTTGTCGGTTTTCGTGGTGACTTGGTTCGCGAGGAATTGTCGCAGCGGGGCAACGTTGAATTTGCTGAGCAGAAAGAACAACTTGGCACCGGCCATGCCGTTCAAATGTGCTGCGAGGCACTTGCCGGTCACGTCGGGTCGGTCCTCGTACTGGCCGGTGATTCACCCATGGTGCAAACGTCGTCGCTCCAAGCCGTCTTCGCCGAATTCGAGCGGCGACAGCCAGCCTGCCTGCTCGGCACCCTGACCCACGAGAATCCCGCGGGGTTGGGAAGAATTCTCCGAGACGCTGACGGCGAGTTTGCCGGTATTGTCGAGCACAACGATGCGACGCCACAGCAACGTGAAATCAACGAAGTGAACATGAGCACTTACCTGTTTGATGGGCCGCATTTGCTATGGGCTCTCTCACGGTTGAGCAACGACAACGCTCAAGGCGAGTACTACTTGACGGATTGTCCCGCGATTCTCAAGGCTGCCGGCCATTATATTGTGGCGGCGCCCGTCCTGCAGGCGTGCGAGGCGCTCAGCATCAACACGCCTGAGCAACTAAAATCGGTAGAGGACGCACTGGATGCGATGAACCAAAATCGCGAAACAACCGACTAGATGTCCACCAGTTTCGCTGCGTTCTCCGCTCCCGAACCGCCTTGTGCCAATAGCTGAGTGCCTCATCGCCTGGAGAATTAGCATTTGAGGTTCATTCTCGTTCCGGAGCGAACCGAGGGCGGCGTCCGATCGTACCAAGAAAGCCAACGTAAAGTTCGTTGCTCGCCGTAGCTTACCTCTCCTGCCCAGCCTTTAGATGGCGGACCAAGGTTTGTGAATTCGGCTTGCCGGACCTGGTTGGTTCTTGTATTTCTACGCGGCCTGTTGCTATGCAGAGCGAATCGTGAACGACGGAATGTTCACGAGGCGTCGTATCAATACGTGACAGGGACAACTACATGGAGGTAGTTATGCGGTCGTATTGCTTGATAGTCTGGCCCATTTGCACAGCGATCGTGCTCGGCTTGTCAACGTTCTCGTACGCGCAATTGGGCGGTTCCCGCAATCTCCCCGGTCCAACTCTGGACGGTGGTCCGTCGTTTCGCTCGCGTCTGATAGCTGAAGGCGGGCCCCAGTACAGCGATAGCAAAGGAAAAATCGTACGCACGGTCCGAGTAACCGGGAATCGCTTGGTGCCGGAAAACGAAATTCGAACTCATTTGCGTACTCGGGAAAACCTTCGTTTTGATCCGGAAGTCGTGGAAGCAGATGTTCGACGTCTTGTCTCCAGTGGACGAGTGCGTCACGTGCGGACTTTTGTGGAAGATGGTGCCGCTGGGGTCACCGTTACGTTTAACGTCAGCGAAGTGGCCACCATCGGATACATTCGGATCCTCGGCAACCGTAGCTACCTGGACCGGACACTACTTGGAAAAACCGGACTGAAGAACAACGAGCCGATGAATCGGTTTTCCGTTAGCGAAGGAAAACGACGACTTGAAGACCACTATCGAGAACGTGGCTACGGAAACGTCCAAGTGTCGGTGTTTGAAGGTGATAAACCGGAACACCGTGGAATCGTTTACGTCGTCAGCGAGGGAACAAGGGAACGTGTCGGCGGCGTAAATTTCGAAGGCAATCATTTTCTATCGGACGCCCGACTCAAGACTTTGATCCAGTCAAAGCCTGCAATTCTGTGGACGTTTCGAGGCGTTGTCGATCGAGATAAAATAGACCAGGACGTCGATCGTCTGACCGCTTACTATCGAAATTTCGGCTATTTCCAAACCAGGATTGGCAGAGAACTTCAGTTTGATGAAGACAAGAAGTGGCTCACACTCAAGTTCGTCATCGACGAAGGAAAACGTTACAAAGTACGTAGCGTGACGGTCAACGGAAACGAGAGGTTCACCGTCGAATCGTTGATGGAACAACTGGATCTAAAATCAGGTAACTATTTTGACGTCAAAACGATGAATCACGACGTCAATGCGTTGCGCGATGCCTATGGCATTCAAGGCCACATATTCGCCGACATCCAAGCCGAACCACGGTTCTTTGAGGAGCCGGGTTGGATCGACCTCGTCTACAACGTGTCCGAAGGTGAGGCTTTTCGAGTCGGTCAGATCAATGTCAAGATCGTAGGCGAGAATCCGCACACGAAGCGATCGGTTGTATGGAATCGCCTGTCGGTGCGTCCGATGGACATTTGCGACATACAAAAAATCCGCAACAGCGAACGGAGACTCGTGCAGTCTCAGTTGTTTGAGCACAATCTGGCAGCCGGAATCACGCCGAGAATCGTTATTCAACCGCCGGACCTCACAGAAATCGAGAGATTGTCACAGCGTCCGATAGACAACCGTCGAGTTCGCGGACAAAGTCCGTAAGGAAAGCACTAACTGCCCACGAACCCTCCAAACGCCAGAATTCAACAGCACGAAACACTGTCTGCCGCAGCGTCATAACGTTGAGGAACCCCCCCGGATGAAAACCAACGTCAACTACTGCCGATCGAAGATACCGGCGGTTCACTTATTGGCCATGATACTGCTCACCGTTGGCTGTTCCTCTCCTGGAACATCACGCTATTTTTCTCAAGCCCCATTGCCATCCTTGTCCTCGTCGCACAACACGAACTCCAGCTCGCGAGTTGCGACGTACGGCCAACTTGCCAACGCTCCCATAAAGCCCAGTTCTTCAGCAGGTGGTTGGCGCGTTGAGGGAGCCGGTCACGTAGTACGTGGCCAGCAAGCAGATGGCTACACAGGTGGTTACCGAGGAGTCGGCCAAGCCGGTGACGTTCAATCAACGATTTCAGATTCGGAACTTGACTTGGGCCTTGGCAGCGGAGCCGTTCTTGACAATGGTCAGTCATGGAGCGAACCATACCCCGATACGCAAACCGCTGACTTGGATGTCATTCTAAATGAGGCGCGTACCGGTCGGTTTTCCATCGGAATGGGCGTCAATTCGGATGCGGGTCTGTCGGGTCAGATCATTGTTGACGAACGGAATTTCGACTGGACCGCGATTCCAACGAGTTTCGATGATATCGCTAATGGTCGGGCCTTTCGGGGCGGTGGTCAAGGATTCCGTTTGGAAGCTCTTCCAGGTCGGCAATTCCAACGCTACTTGTTGAGCTTTAGCGAACCGTACTTGTGGGGAACGCCGATCAGTTTTAGCCTCAGCGGCTACTTCTTCGATCGCCGTTACGACGATTGGGACGAACAGCGTCTTGGTGGACGATTCGGTTTTGGGTATCGGCTGACTCCCGACCTGTCGGCCACCATGGCTCTCCGCATGGAGAACGTTACCGTACACAACCCCCGCGTTGGCCCAGGTGTCGTGGAACTTGACGAAGTCCTGGGTGACAACTCACTCTTCAGTGCCCAATTCACGCTCAGTCACGACACGCGTGATATTCCCTTCGCCCCGACTGAGGGGCACTTCTTGGAACTCTCTTTCACTCAAGCGTTTGGTACCTTCAGCTTTCCAAGAGCTGAGATGGATTATCGTCTGTACTACTTGCTGCGAGAACGTCCGGATGGGTCCGGGCGGCACACCTTGGCATACTCATTTCGTACGGGGTTCTCCGGTGGAAACACCCCACTGTTCGAAAACTACTTTGCCGGCGGCTATTCGACTCTGCGGGGTTTTGACTTCCGGGGTGCGTCACCGCAGAACATGGGTGTTACCGTCGGTGGTGAATTCCGTTTCCTAGGTTCGGTGGAGTACTTCTTCCCGTTGACCGCCGACGACATGGTCAAAGGAGTCGCATTCTGCGATTTCGGAACCGTTGAGGAGAAGATCGCGATCCATGCGGATGACTACCGCGTGGCACCGGGAATCGGGTTGAGACTTTCCATCCCAGCGATGGGTCCGGCTCCGATTGCACTCGACTTTGCCATTCCGGTTGCGAAGGAAGACACGGACCGGCGTCGTAGCTTCAGCTTCTTCTTTGGCTACACGCGCGGCGGCTAGGCCCTTCACCGCGCATGATCTGCACGACCATTCCGCTTGTCGGCAAAATTGAATGTCCGTTGACCCAACCGAGATCACGGCACCAGGCGGTGTGGTGTAAGTACCTCTGGCAGCAGATCTTTCAATTGCGGGAAGATCTTCCCATGCCATCAGGCCCTCCCCGCGGATCAATCGAATATGAGAACTCTCTTTTGCGTATTACTATTGGTGGCACTTGGCTGCAGCCAGTTGTCGGCACGTGAGCCGACGTACCGCGTTCTGGACAGTTCCTACGCTGCCCCGCGATATGACGTACGCCAGCGCTCGCCCTACGTCTACGGTTGGTTTGGTAGCGGCAACCATACACATTGGTCACACCACTTTGGCTATCACCGCAATTACACGCAGTGGTCGCGGTGGTGAGCCGCCAGCGCTAGCCTCGCGTTTTGTCACAATCACGCGAGAACTCACCACACCCGACGCTAATTCGTTCGGCTCAAATCGCCCGCCAGTGCCCTACTTCGGCTTTGACACTGGCGCGATGGGCAGGTTGGCCCGAATTCCGAGGTTGCTGGCGTCGGTCCATAAAGTACCCTCTCCGGCGTAAATCAGTTTGAGCTCGAGATCGTCGGGCAGATTCGTGGCGAAGACCCAGTTGATATAGGCTTCTGCCCCACCAAACGCTGCGACGGCCAAGCCGAATTTCTCCGCCGTCGCCTCTTCGATCATCTCCAGTCCTTCATTCTCCGCTGTCGCAATCGTGATCTGGGCCTGCTTCCTAAAGTTGGCGGTTTCTTTCTCAATCGCAGCGACCAGTTTCTCCGTCAATGCCTCGATCTCCTTGGCCTCCCTGTCGCCTTCCGCAAGCTTGACTTCGTACAGTCGTTCGGTTTCCACCACAACCGTCTCGGTACTTAGATCGACCTGTTGTTCCGCCTCTTTCAATTCCCCTTCGGCGTTCGCCGTCAGCTTCTCCTGTTCTCGGGTTATCGCCAATTCCGTAGCGAGGTTCTTGGCCTGAATCGGTTCACGAATTTCCTTGGGGATATAGATGTGACGAACCAAGCCGTACTCGACGGTGACATTCTTTTCCGCTAACACTTCGCGAAACTCCTTCAGGTTCATCTCCTGAAATTGCTCGCGTTGTTCGCCGACAAGTAGTTCGATTGCTTTCAGTGTCGAACCGTTGTTGCGGCAGATCGACTCGATTTGAGGTATCACGACCTTGTTCTCGACCTCTGCTACATTGCCGAACGTCCTGACGGCGTGGGCTGCTTGGTCGGGCATCAATCCCCAAATTGCCGTGAAGTCCATATGGATTGGGAATCCGTCACTCGAGGGGAACTTGATCCCCTCTTCGTCATCGGCAACCGCTGGTTCTCCGGACTCATCGTGCACTATTTTGCCGTCGGCATCGCGGAGTTTTGTCACCGCGATGGTCGTTTCTCGATAGCCAATTTCCACGATGTCAACTTGTTGTTCATAGCCGTTGATTGGGTAGATTCCCGGCGGCAATACATCATCTTGGATACCCTTCTCTTGTGCGACCATTTCTCCTTGTTTGAGGTTGGGGATGGACGTCAAGTTGGTAACCACGCCCACAAAGCCGGTTGGGATCTCGACCCACCCGCTGTGCTTCACCGTCGTACCTTCTCGTTTTTCTTGGGTGGTAACGATGGTCACTTCGTACCCATAGGGGTTGATCCGGTAGCGGCCAGGTCCGAGTGCCTTACGCAGAATCCCCTTGAATTCCGTATTGCCAATGTCACCGGGGACAAGAAACTCGTCTGCCGGCAGTGAGGCACCCAGTTTACAAGTGACGATTCCCACATGGCCTGGAGTGATGACGATGTCGTCGACGAGCGTGCGCTCCCACCAGATAGGGCAGGGGAAGTGGCGTCCAGGGCCTCGCAATTTCTGCAATACACCGATTTCGCCCTCTTTGGCCCAAAAACCTGTCTCGGCCGGCGTCCTCTCACCAAACACCAACGGGCCCTTGTAGCGAAGCTGCAAACTCATGCCAACTGGGACGTAGATTCGATTGATCGTCCAATGCAAGCCTCCCAGCACCGCGACGGTTACCAGGATCAGCAGAGCGACACTGGCGACAGGTATTAATCGTCTCATTGTTCAGTCTCCT
>DUDC01000045.1 GCA_012959465.1 Planctomycetaceae bacterium | reverse complement strand
TAGATCACGGCTTCCTCCAGCGGAAGGCCCTCGTGGATCACTTCTCGCCAACCCGTTGTGGGTCGAACTCGCATGGAAAGCGCCAAATTACCCTGATCCGTATCGAGATCGACCAGAGCGACTCTCGCACCCGTTTGGGCGACAGCCCGAGCGATACACATGCTTAAACACGTGCGTCCTTCTCCACGAAATGTGCTGGTCACACCTAGCACGTGAAGTCCCTCAGAAGCCGCTTGACGCAGTTGTTGTCCTGCCTGTTCAAATTGTAACGTCTGAGTTCGGGAGAGCTCTTCGACGGTCTCGGGCCACTGAAAAACGTCCACCTCCCAAGCCGGCTGAAATGACGTGAAGTCCTCCACTGCTGTTTTTTGCACGGTTTGGTTGACTTGAGGAACGATCTTCAAACTCCGCTCGTTCGCGTCAGCCATCTCGTCTTCACGTTGCCTTAGAATTCGCTCAACCGCGGCCTGGTTCAAATCCGCGGGGGACGATTCGTGGGTCGCCGGAGACTGTTCGGGATCTGGCACACCAATATGTGGTTGCGGCGGAGCCGCAGGCGAAGTCGGCTCTGTTGGTATGGGAATCACATCTGCGAATGGAACAGCGTTCGTATCGGTGGAAAATGTCAACAGAGATGCAAATTCACTTGCCGCAATTTGGCTCGTTCCCATCTCCGTCGTAACCGACTCGGTCTGGAACGTCCCATGTGGTGCGGCCATTGGCGAGTTGCCCGCCTCGGGCATCTCAATCCGCAGATAATTGCGACCGGCTTCCTGCGGTTCGGACAATGCGACCTTATCGGATTGTGCCAATGGCGCGACATGGATACTCGTCGCGATGGACTGTTGCTTCGAAAAGGTCCGAAGGAAGGCGTTATCGATAGAACGAGTCATTTGGGTACTCCGTCGGCTGGCCCAATAGTACGCTGGGGGAACTCTGGTTGTAATTGGAAGCAGTATCCGCTGCCGGTCGAAGAGTGTGGATCGTGAACGCGTTGTCTTGATGAGCGTCCGCCGTATTGGCTGGCAACGCACCAGATGCGGCCGTCACATAAGGGTCGATCGTCGAAGTTCCAATTCGATCAGCCGTCTGTTCGATGCCGCCAATGCCAACAGTTCGAGTTTCAACGAACGGTTCCATCGCCAACGACGGTGTCACTTTTAGTTCTTCGGGCGTTGGCGGTGTCTCAACTTCCGCCTTCAAGCCGTTGAGGCGATCGTCAACATTCGGCTCCGTTTCATCGCGGTTAACAGCCGACCAAGTAATCGCAACACCCAACAGGATGGAAAGAAGACCGACGAAAATCCGCCCGCCCAATTCCGTCCAATCGGCGGGCACTTCTTTTGTGGTCGAATCCGTTGTGCCCTCAAACTCCTCGTCGTCCTCATCGCTCATGGCAGGCGATGTGGGTCTTTCTGGAGCCTCGTTGTTCCATGTCGGTAGGGGCGATTCGTTCACTTCGGGGCCGACCGCAAATGTCGGTGCATTCATCGGGGGAAGCGAAGTCGTAAAATCTGACTGTGAGAGACTTTCTGGCGATTCTGTTCGGGTGATGCCCATCTCGTTAGGGACGAGATCGGGAAGTCGCAAAAGCACTGGTGTGACCGCTGCCAGCTGCTCGACCTCATCTCGCTGCAGTTGATCCTGCCCCCGCCGGCGAGGTGTTACCGATCCCGTACTCCGGGTCATTGGTGAGGTATTATTGCTCATGGGAGTCCCTTCCCTGATACAAATCGCGCAGCTTGCGCCGCGCGACGGGCGTGACCGTTTCATTCCCTACTATCGGTGTAAATTAGCGTCGACTGTAGAGAAATTTGGCGGCATGAGGGGGTGAGAACAAGGTACGAGATGAATGGGACACCGCCTGGAATCGCCGTCTGCGAACCCATTTGGCGTTACGAATCTCCATTCTTTACATTACGATGACAGATTGCCCAAATTGCATCTGTGGCCCCAAGTGACAATCCCCTTTTGAGGTACGTATGAGCGTCGCTGAACAATGTACAGCCGACCTTCTCAACGAGTTGATCCAGGATCGCATCCTTTTCCTGGACGGTGCCATGGGGACAATGATCCAGCGGATGAAATTGACGGAGGAGATGATACGTGGGGAGAGATTCCACGACCACGATAAGGACTTATTCAATTTCCCTGACCTCATCAACTTAACGATGCCGGACGCCGTGGTGGACGTCCATCGGGCGTATTTCGCCGCCGGAGCGGATATTGTCGAGACGAACACGTTTGGCAGCAGCCCGGTGGGGCTGTTGGAATTTAACCTGCCGACGTCGCTTATCCCCGAACTCAACCGGTCAGCCGTGCAGCATGCGAAGAAAGCGGCGGCAGAGTTTACTGAAAAAACACCGAACAAACCGCGTTTTGTGGCGGGGTCGATTGGACCGACAACTCGACAAACGGCTATTTCAACCGATCCTAACGACCCGTCATTCCGCTCTTCACATTTCGAGGAACTGCGGGCGTCGTACTATGAGCAGGTCAAAGCGCTGGTCGAGGCGGGTGTCGACCTCCTTCTCCCCGAAACGGTCGTCGATACGCTCAACCTGAAGGCCTGCCTATTTGCGATTGCCGAGTACTTTGCCGAGGTCGGACATTCCGTGCCGGTCATGATTTCTGGCACATTTGATCGGGGTGGCGCCACGTTTGTCTCCGGACAGGTCTTGGAAGCGTTTGCAAACTCCGTCTCCCATTTCCCACTTTTCAGTATCGGCATGAACTGCGCCTTGGGCCCCGACCTAATGCGACCGCACATGGAGTCTCTGTCGCGAATTACTGATGTATCGATCAGCTGCCACCCGAACGCGGGCCTGCCGAACGACATGGGCGACTACGATCTGTCTCCGGCCGACATGGCAGCGAAGATGGCGGAGTTTGCCGAAAACGGTTGGGTGAACATTGTCGGTGGCTGCTGTGGGACGACTCCCGAACATATCGCCGCCATCTCCGATCGACTATCACGGCTCTCGACCCGAAAACCTCAACCTTCATCTGCCATTTACACTCGGCTCAGTGGCAGCCAACCGCTTACACTCCGCGCCGACAGTAACTTTCTGGTGATTGGCGAGCGCACGAATGTCACTGGTTCCCGCAAATTCGCGCGTCTGATTCGTGAGGACAATTACGACGCAGCGGTCGAAGTAGCGCGACAGCAAGTGCTCAACGGCGCCGCGGTCATCGACATCAACATGGACGATGCGTTACTTGACGGCGTGGAGGCGATGGAACGATTTCTGCGGTTAATCGCCAATGAAACAGAGACCGCGGCGGTACCGGTGATGATCGACAGCTCCAAGTGGGAGATCATCGAGGCGGGCCTGCGATGTGTTCAAGGAAAAGCAATCGTCAATTCGATCAGTTTGAAAGATGGTGAAGAAGAGTTCCTCCGCCGGGCCACTTTGGTCCGACGATATGGAGCCGCGACGGTGGTGATGGCATTCGACGAACAGGGTCAGGCCAGCGAAACCGACGACAAAGTTCGCATCTGTGAACGCGCCTTTAAATTGCTGCGGGATGAAGTGGGATTCTCGGCCGAGGACATCATTTTCGACCCAAATATCTTGACGGTCGCCACCGGCATCGAAGAACACGACAATTATGCCGTCAACTTCATCGAAGCCACGCGACGCATCAAAGAGACCTGCCCGGGTGTACGAGTTTCCGGGGGCGTTAGCAACATCTCATTTTCATTCCGCGGCAACGACCGAGTGCGAGAGGCGATGCATTCCGCATTCCTGTTCCACGCCATCAAAGCCGGTCTGGACATGGGGATCGTGAATGCCGGCCAGCTGGAAGTGTACGAGGAAATTCCCGCCGATCTGCTCGAGCGCGTGGAGGACGTTTTGTTGAATCGACGCGGCGACGCCACTGAGCGTCTCCTCGATTTTGCCACGACGGTCAAGAGCGACGGCAAGCAACGCATGGCCGAAGACCTCGCCTGGCGAGACGCTCCGGTCGCCGATCGTCTGGCCCACGCCCTGATCAAAGGACTCGACAAATTTATCGTGGAGGATGTCGAAGAGGCTCGACAGCAATCCACTCGCTGTCTCGACGTGATCGAGGGTCCGTTGATGGACGGGATGTCGGTCGTCGGTGATCTATTCGGCGACGGCAAGATGTTTCTCCCACAGGTGGTTAAATCGGCTCGCGTCATGAAGAAGGCCGTGATCTATCTACTCCCATTCATGGAGCAAGAAAAAGAGGAAGCGGGTCTGTCGAAGGACTCGTATCGCGGCACGATCATCATGGCGACGGTCAAGGGCGATGTCCACGACATTGGCAAGAACATCGTGGGAGTCGTCCTCTCGTGCAACAACTACGAGGTCGTTGACCTCGGCGTGATGACCTCTTGTGAAGATATCCTCAAGGCGGCGACTGAGCATGGTGCCGACATCATTGGTTTGTCTGGGTTGATCACACCGAGCCTGGATGAGATGGTGCATGTCGCCAAAGAAATGCAACGTCTCGGATTGCGTACACCGCTGTTGATTGGCGGCGCAACGACCAGCGAAAAACACACGGCCGTTCGAATCGCTCCGCGACGCGACGACCCCGTAGTTCATGTTTTGGATGCATCACGTTCCGTCGGCGTCGTCGATAAACTGATCAGAAAGGACAGACGCGACCTGTTCGTTTCTGAAAACGAAAAACTACAGAAACAACTGGCCGAAAACTACCAAGAACGGAAAGCCCGCCTCGTCCCGTACTCGGTGGCAAAGATAAAACAGTTCCAGACCGATTGGAACAGCGTGGACATTCCCGAGCCGGAGTTTCTCGGCATACGTGACTATGGTGATGTGTCCATCGCCATGCTCCGCAAGTACATCGACTGGTCACCGTTTTTTCTGGGTTGGGAGTTGCGGGGTAAGTACCCGGCGATCCTTGACGATCCCAAATTAGGTAACGTTGCCCGACAAGTTTTCGACGATGCTAACGCCGTACTGGACCAGTTCGAAGGTCAAGAACGGTTTCAACCCAAAGGCGTGCTCGCATTTTGGCCCTGCTGCAGTAAAGGTGACGACATCGTTGTATTCACGGACGGTGAGCGCAGCGAAGAATTGGCCCGTTTTCATACTCTGCGGCAACAATGGGAACGACGAGGTCAGGAGTGCTATCGGGCTCTCGCTGACTACATCGCACCAAACAGTAGTGGCCGACACGACTTCCTCGGTGGGTTTGCGGTGACCACAGGTGGACAGCCTGTGGACGATTGGGCCGACGACGCGCGGAACCGAGGTGACGAAGATACCGCCATAACGATCAAACTGGTTGCCGATCGTTTGGCTGAAGCTTTTGCCGAGTATCTGCATGCAGAAGCGCGGCGAGCATGGGGGTTCGGCAAGAGCGAGCAGCTTACCTGCGACGATTTGGTTGCGGAAAAATATCGCGGAATTCGTCCGGCACCAGGCTATCCCGCTTGCCCTGACCATACAGAAAAAGGCACACTGTTTCAACTCTTGGAAGCCGAATCCCGAACTGGGATCCGGCTGACGGAGTCCTTTGCGATGTGGCCGGCAGCCAGTGTGAGTGGACTCTATTTTGCCCACCCGGAATCCCGCTACTTCTCGGTTGACCGCATCAGTCGTGACCAGGTAACGGACTACGCGGAGCGAAAGGGGCGAACGATCGAGGAGGTCGAGCGGTGGCTGGCGCCCAACCTTAGCTACGATCCTTGATCGAGACACATCGGTGATTTGAGCCGCAGGCGCTAGCCTCGGGTTTTCAAGGTCACGCGGTAATTTACGACGACTCGACGTTAGCGAGTCCGGCTCAGATGTCGGATCTCCGAATGGCGGCACGCCCTTCGACGGTCCCACGCAAGCAAGGTATACTGCAATGTCTATCTCAAGACGCCTGCGAACCTGGAACAATCGCGGGCACACATCGAGTGTTTTATTGACGGTGATTCGCGGTGGGACTTCGAGAATTCGCACGTAGCTTGGTCAAGAGCGGCCTGATGACTTCGGATGAAGTGCGCGCATTCTATCGCAGCTTTCCCTCTGGTGAACGTCCCTCGACGGCCATGGCGTTAGCTCGAGAAATGGTACGACGAGAGATACTGACGACGTACCAAGCGTCTCGGCTAACCAAAGGCCGAGGCCGTGGGCTCGTTCTGGGAAACTTGGAACTCCGGGATAAGATCGGTCAGGGCGGAATGGGAGAGGTCTTCCGCGCACTTCACCGACGCATGAAGCGGCAGGTCGCCGTAAAGATCCTCCCCGAATCGGCCGTTCAATCGAAGCTGGCCGTCCAACGTTTTCAAAGAGAGGTCGAAGCTGCTGCTCGGCTGGCCCATCCGAACATTGTGACCGCCTACGATGCCGACGAGCAAGACGGAATCCACTACCTGGTAATGGAGTACGTCGACGGCGAAGATCTCGGGGCACTCGTCAACCAACAGGGTCCGTTCACGCTTGAGACTGCCTTGTCCTGCATCATCCAAGCTGCCCGCGGACTACACTTCGCTCACACGCAGGGAGTGGTTCACCGCGACATCAAGCCGGCTAATCTGCTCTTGGACCGCACGAACACGGTGAAGATCCTCGACATGGGACTGGCTCGCCTTGACAACGAGCCGATGGTAGGTGACAGCGAAGTACCCTCACACCGACAACTTATCGGCACATTGGAATACATGTCACCCGAACAGGCAGACGACCATGCCTTAGCGGACGAGCGATCCGACATCTATAGTTTGGGTTGCACGCTCTATCGCATTTTAGTGGGGCGACCACCTTACAAATGCGACAAGCCGATTGACACGATCGCAGCCCATCGCAATCAACCGATCCCAGATTTACGCGCGGACCGCGACGACGTCAGCGATCGGTTGAACTCGGTTTTCGCACGGATGATAGCCAAGTTGGTTGGAGATCGGTTCGAATCGATGTACCGGGTGATCCAACATCTGGAAGCATGTTTGGCCGAGTCCGAATTCGACGTCGGCGCACCGGTACTTCCGGGCGATGCCTCCACGTCGTCAGGCGACTTGTCGGTCGACCTCGATTCCGAAGAAGGGGACGTATCCGAGGGGGAACTGACCGTTGCCTTGGGGAGCGAGCAAACGTTACAGGTCAGCGGTCGGTCGGACACAATCGCTGATTTCGCGCCAAGGTCTGGACGCGATTTCGAGTTACAGGATGTCGCTGTTGGCATCGACCTGGGCACGACGTTTTCGGCCATCGCTTATATGAACCGAGATGGCAAACCGCAAACACTCTTGAATGCCGAAGGCGAGAAAATAACGCCTAGCGTGATTCTCTTTGACGGACCAGACGTTGTCATTGGAAAAGAAGCCGTCAAGGCCCGAGCCACAGAGATGGAGAACATTGCCGATAGTCCCAAACGATTCCTGGGTAAATCGGTGTTCGGTCGAGCGATTGACGGGATGGACATTCCGCCAACCGTTCTACAGGCCTACATTTTGCGAAAGTTGGCGAAAGACGCCGAGACTCAGATTGGCCCAATCGATAAAGTCGTCGTTACGGTGCCCGCGTACTTTGACGAAGTACGACGCAAAGCGACACAGGATGCCGGCTACATTGCCGGGTTGAACGTCATCGACATTGTCAACGAACCGAACGCTGGCGTGCTAGCTTTTGGAGAATCTCAGGGACGAACTGGCACCGGAGGATCGCGGACTCCACGGAACATTTTGATCTACGACCTTGGCGGTGGAACGTTCGACGTATCGGTGGTGCGATGGGACCAACAAGAGTATCGAACGCTGGCAACCGACGGAGACATACAACTCGGCGGCCGCGATTGGGACGGGCGACTTGCTGAATTCGTTGCCGAACGGTTCTCGCAACGATACGGAGTGGATCCACGAGAAGACGTCAACAGCTGTAGCCGATTACTGCGCGAATGCGAAGACGCAAAACGAACTCTCTCGGCGCGGTCCCGCGCCCATATTGTCTGCGAGCATCTAGGAAACGCTCTGCGGGCCGAAGTAACACGGGCCGCGTTCGAGACGATGACACGTGACTTGTTGGATCGAACCGCCTTTACGACGCGGCAGTGCTTACAGGCAAGCGGTCTCAAATGGCCAAGCATCGACCGGGTCCTGTTGGTCGGTGGCTCCACCAGAATGCCAGCCGTGCAACAACTCATTCGCGAGCTCTCGTTAAAAGAACCCGATTTGTCCCTCTCACCGGACGAGGCAATCGCTCACGGTGCCGCTTATTGCGCTAGATATCGGCTCCTTTGCATGGCCGGCCAGGAACCGGATTGTCGAATCACCAACGTCAATCCTCACAGTCTGGGCCTCGTTGCAGCAGACCCCGAAACCAACGAAGAACGGAACGTTATTCTCATCCCTCGCAACACACCACTTCCAGCAACCGCTCGACGTGTCTTTTCGACAAAGAAAGCGGGCCAACGCTCGATACGCGTGCAGGTCGTTGAAGGCGAAAGCGACTGGGCCGAAGAGTGTGCTCAATTGGGCCGTTGTGTTGTCCGCGACTTGCCGGCCGATTTGGACGTCGGCGCAAAGGTCGAAGTCTGTTTTCAATATGATCACAACGGACGTTTGCATGTCAGTGTGAGCATTCCTGGAATCGGACGAAACATCGCACAGGAACTTCAACGGCCCCACAGCCTCTCACAAGTTGAACTCGACCGCTGGCAAGCGATTGTCTCCGGTGATTCCGGGCAGTAGGATCTACATTAGTCCTTTGTCATTTCGCACCCGGTCACCGGTGGTAGATTCGATGAGATATCCATTCAAGCCGTGCCTGATTTCAGTGGCGACACTGTTGATCTCGAGCCCGGTTTTCCTTCGTTCAACCCTTGATGCTCAACCGCCTCAATGGAAAGTCGAAGGCGAGCTTGCTCAGTACTTTGCCGCCGAAACAGCGAAAATTCAAACCAACTCGCTGACGCATGTCGATTCGGCCGAACAGTGGAACGATGAACGGCCAGAAAGAGAAAAGCAACTCCTTGAGATGCTCGGCTTACAGCCTCTTCCAGCGAGAACACCCTTGTACTCAACCACAACCGGCCGGTTGGAGGGCGATGGGTTTCGGGTCGAAAATGTCCATTTCCAATCGCGGCCTGGTCTGTATGTCACTGGGAATCTATACCTGCCCAAAGAACCCGGTCACAAGTACCCGGCAATCCTCTATGTCTGTGGTCACGGAGGCGTTAAGAAAGACGGCGTCAGCTATGGCAACAAGGTTCATTACCAACACCACGGGGCGTGGTTTGCCCGAAATGGATTCGTCTGCCTGACAATCGACACGCTTCAGTTAGGAGAGATTGAAGGCATCCATCACGGAACCTACCGATACGACCGTTGGTGGTGGGTATCACGTGGATACACGCCGGCTGGCGTGGAGGCCTGGAATTGCATCCGCGCCTTGGACTACCTGTCGGCCCGCCCCGAAGTCGACGCCGATCGACTCGGCGTTTCCGGCCGCAGCGTCGGAGGTGCTTATAGCTGGTGGTTGGCAGCGACGGATCCTCGCGTCAAAGTGGCTGTTCCGGTCGCTGGAATTACCGATCTAGATGACCATGTTATTCGTGGTTGTGTCGAAGGGCATTGCGACTGCATGTACATGCTTAACACCTACCGGTGGGACTACTACGACGTGGCGGCGATGGTCGCCCCTCGTCCGCTGCTCATTAGCAACACCGATCGCGATCGCATTTTCCCGCTCGAGGGCGTGATGAGAACGTACTCACGAGTTGGCCGAATCTATCAACTCTTGGGACACCGCGAAGATGTCGCGCTGCACATTACAGCTGGCCCACACCAAGATACCCAAGAGCTTCGCATACACGCCTTCCGTTGGTTCAATCACTACTTGCGCAATACCGACGAGTTGATTGAAAAGTCGGCCACTAAGTTCTTTGAACCGGAAGAGCTGAAGGTATTTTCTAAGACCCCGACGGATGAAATCAACACGTCGATTGATGAGGTCTTTGTCCCGGCCGCAAACTCACTTGGCAGTCTACTGGCCAGTGATTCCCCTGGAATCAAGAAGGCCTCTAGCGACTGGAAACGCCAGTTGACCAACTTGTCATTTCGAGGTTGGCCAGCCGAGGATACGGCACCGTCGACCAAGTTGCTGGGTCGAGTGGACACCGGAAAATTGAACATGTCGGCATTCCTGATGACGACACAGCCGAACGTCTCTACCGCCGTGCTGTGGTTCCAAAAGGGACCGTCCAAAAGAGCCAAGCTGCTGGTCGTTAACGACGAGATGTGGAGCGAGTGGGCGGACATCTGGCAACGGATCATTGCCGAACAACCACCGCTGGAACAGCAACGGGAGTTTCTCGCCAAACACGTCGACCAGGACAGCGCATTGGTTGTCGTGGTGCCACGCGGCCAGGGCCCCTTTCGGTGGACGAATGATACTCGGAAGGCCAATCAACTCCGACGGAGATTTTACCTCTTGGGACAAACGCAAGACGGCATGAGGGTTTGGGATATTCGCCAGGCAACTCGTCTCTTGAGGCAGAAGTTGCCCGACTCGCCTTTGGAACTGGAAGCGACCGGTACATCAGCCGGTCTCGCGTTGTACGCCTCGATCTTTGAACCGGCACCCGACCGGCTCACCTTGACGGATCTGCCGCCATCTCACCGCGACGGGCCTACGTTGATGAACGTATTGCGGTTCATGGACATTCCACACGCGATCGCCATGGCCGCTACAAGGGGGCACGTGAAAATCACCGCGGCTCCGCACAAAGTGTGGGACGAGTTGGCCGAACAGCTTGGCGAAATCGGAATTGCGGTCAGCGAGGGCGCGACGGCGGGCGGCGCGACACTTGTCCTCGCCCCAGCAAAGTAGCTTGATTCGGTGGACGCGTCGCCGTCGAATCTATCGGACAAGACAACGGAAGTGGATGACGCCGCCCTCGTTCACCTTGAGTGGCGCACGCAAGGTCCAGCGAAGCATCAGCGAATCGCCCGCATTTTTCATCGTGCTGAACTCTGCGTCAACCGTGCATTTTACCGAATCGGCCACTAGCTCAAGACGAGGAGTGAGGTTGTCGGCAATGGCGACCTCTTCGAGAGGTTGGTCACCAAGGTTGTCAAAGCGAATCGTGAAGTCGACCGTGTCACCCGGTAGTGCGTTATCGGTCGAAGCCAATTTGGCGATACGCAACCGTGACTTGCCTTTCGGCATGTGGTAGACGTGAACATCACCGGCGGCCAAGCCACCCGTTGCATCATGCAGTTGAAAGCCCTTCGCCGCGACTTGCAGTCCTTCGTCACTCGACCAAGCAAAGGCCGATTCAATGAGGCGCGACAATTTAGGTTTGTCCGATTCCTCGAACACCCCGGCGCGAATGAACTGGTTGTTTTCGTAGGGCAGTAAGTGCAATTGAACTCCGACCAATCGAACAGCACGTTGGGAAAATGCGGCGCCCCAACGAGAGTGAATTGCACTGACCGCCAGCAATCCGCGTCCATCGGCCAGTTCGGCGCGTTGGCGGACAAATTCAGCCTCAAGGAGAGAGCCTTGCTGGGCAGTACCGACGTTCTTATTCATCGTTGACGCCATCGACTGCTGATGATGAATCGTGACGCCGGAGATTTTCCGAACCGACCCGAAGCGGGGAGCATAGATACTCACTCGATTGGATGCTTCCACCTTGACGCTACCATCACTGGTACGAAACGAGGCAATTGTGTCTTCCATGTCAAAGCCCTGATACAGTCCATCGCGATCAAGTCGGACCTCCTGAAGACGGTCGCCACCGTCGAACAAGAATTCGTCGTTCGGCCGCAATGCAGCCGGCATCTGACCGTAATAGGCCGTATCGGGCAGGCGCAAATGTTGTTGGCAATCGAATGCGCCACAGGCGGGGCAGGGAGGCGCACGGCGGGTGGGAGCTTGCGCCACTACAGCACTCTGTTCTGTATAAGCCACCTGGCGAATCGGCTGGTCTGATGAAGCTGGCTCCCGATGTTCCAATTGGAACCGTGTTTTGGGCATCTGAGCATCTGCCGATTCCTGTCGATCCTCCCGATCTTCCTCAATGGAGTTTGGCGAGTTCGACAACAGTGACGATTCGGGCGCGACGGTGCTCAGACTTCTGCACGAACACAGGACTAATAGAGCAAAGCCAATCGTGAGTTTGGCAAGCGCGTCGCGCGTGGAGTGCTGGCGGCATGCGATAAGGTTGTGCATCATCGAATGATCCGTTGCGGTAGTGCCCATTGAAAACGAGCACCAATGGTGTCGGGTAGCCGTGGATAGACGTTTCCTCCCTGCGCTTCCTCGAGACCGATTCGGGCGGGGTCTTTTCCCAGCGTGTCAATCTTCTTTGGAGCCGGAGGTTCTTTGCCGTACCTGAGCAATGACGGCGTGTGGTACGTGAATCGACCGTTCGCGTCGACATCGGGGATCCGAGATCCAATCCGCAGGATGGCCATCGGACGCCCCATCCGGTCGGCGACCCGCAGCGGGTCTTGTTGTCCACCGACCTGAATGACCTGCGGAGAGCCGGAAATCTCTGGCAAGGCGGTGGCCAGATCGGGTGTTTCGAGATAGATCACTCGGGTGATGAAAGCACCGTTGAGCGCTAACTGTAATTCCTCATTGGTTATTTCGATCGGAATGGGGAATCGTAATTCCTGCCCTCGGGGAGGGTGCAAACGATTGATCACCTCGACCGACGGGAAGACCTCACGCCCTTGATTCGCGCGGATCCCGCTAATCTGAAATCGGTAAACCTGTCCAATTCGCAAGCCGACCTTCAGGTTTCCCGCCTCGGGACGACTGAACCCTCCCGGTTCGGCAACCGCAAGTCGAGCCGTGTCGGGAACGAGCAGTTCGACCGGTTGGTAGTAACCCCGAAAATCCGGACTGCGGAACAACTGCGCCTGCCCAATCGCGCCGGGTGGCAGATCCGCTCGCTGCAGGTAATAAGTTTGCGGAGAGGTGACCATCTGTTGACCTCGGGCTAACGAAGCTCCCAACAAGACCAACAGGACGATTCCGGATGAACCAACCAAGCGTCGTTTGTAGGCGGCCACGGCGGAGACTCTCAACAGGAGTGAATGGAGAACAGCGGAGATTTGGAAAAAGCGGGTGGCCCTCTCGGGTCCACCCGCTCCTGTCTGATTCAGCGACTTGCCGGCCTTAACCGGCCCGGAAAATGAAGGCGGACTAGCGACCGCTGATCGTTTGCGTTCCTCGTCGGTCGCCGAAGGGCAGCGTCGGATGGTAACTCTGCTCCCGGATCCGCACTCGGTTTGGTGGGGTTGGATAGGAGTATCCGGGCTTCATACGCAGTTGCACGTTGAACGTGGGGCTCCCCTGCGGGATGTTGTGAAACGTTCGGTTGGTCATACTATGGGTAGTTAGAGTCGCTGGCCCTCCGAACGGAATGTGAGGCGGACCAACCAAACCGATCGGCGTCCCACTCCGAGGCATCCCGTATTGTGGAGCCAAATATGGGTTCACGCCGCTGCCCATCGCATGGTAGAAGTTATTTCCAACCATTGCGGTGGGAAAGCCCATTTGAGCGACGGCAGCACCGTTGGTCACGGGTTCCAGAACTTTGTTGCCAACTCGAATGACCGCCAGAATCGAACCGCGACGGTCGGCCTCGACGATCGGATTGACACCCTGGTCAAGACGAGTCGAAATGATCGTGTCGACACCGGCGACACTCGGCAGTTGATACTCTGGGTTGGGAAGATAGATTGCCTTGGTGACGAAATTTCCTGCGGCAACTTGTTCAAAGTCATCGGGTGTGAACTGAATCGGCACCGCGTTGTGTTCCAGGAACGCTGCCGTTCGTGGAGTGACGGAGGCGACTTCGATGGTTGGGTACAGTTCCATGCCCTCGCGGTTCTCCAACGGAATGTTGGTCAACTTGAGTCGGAACATCTGGCCCTGAGGAAAACTGACACGGCCAGGAAGAATGAGCGGATCCGAGTCAAACCTACCGAGTCCGGTCACATCCCAATTTGCCTGCATCGACACCGGCCCCTGGAATAGGAACTGAACGGTCGGCACGGGCCCGGCCATGGGAATCATCTGCGGCATCGGTACCGGCGGAATCACTCCCGGTCCGGGTCCACCAACGCCGGGGCCCGGTTCCATTAACCGTTGTGCGGGTGGCAGGTTGTGCCCTACCGGCGAGGCGCAGCCGATCGTCAGCAACGCCGCGGCGAATAACATAATCCATTGCGGCAGGCGAATCTTCATGATTTCCCCCTACGAGGTACGGCGTACCGCTAAGCGTCGGCTTGAAGGTTCCAACGTGCTTGCGGTGGGTCCGGGTTGTCTTTTTTGTGTGAATTGAATGCAAATGTCCCTCGGTGATTGAACTAGACCGCCTGCGACCCGGCACCTAGAATGCCGAACCATCGGTCAGCCAATCACTAACGGGGCACCGCCTCCCAACCATTGGCAACGTCTGAGGTCAAGTCCATCGACGCGCCCGTAGGGCAGGAGAAGTGTCTCTTTGCCATATGTTCGGCCTGCTACATCGAGAATCTTTGGAAAAACCATCACAACCGTGCGATGAACCACAAATTGCCCAATGCGATCGCCTATTTTGCCACCGTGGTGGGGATATGCGCGATGTTTGCGGCCGCTCAGGACCCTCGAGACCAAGATCCGACCAAATTGCTCGCCCAAGCAATCGATCGTCTGACGACCTACGACTCACTGCGAGCGAAAACCCGTTATGAGGGTCACCTATTCGGCCATGAGATCGTCGGGACCGGCTCCTATCTCCAAAAGGGAAGGGATGGACAACTGCAATGGCAGTTGGACTGGAAGCTACGTGTGGGCACCGAAACAACTGCACGACACGAAGTTTGCAACGGAGACTCGTTGTGGGTGGAGGTGAGTGGGGACACGACCCCAACTCAGCTGTCGCGAGTCAATCTGCGAAAAATACGGTCGGAGAGAGCCAAAACGGCAAATGGGAATCCAAGGCCAAACAGTAAGACTGGGGGAGTTCCAGGGTTTCTCGAATCACTTGACGAGCAGTACCGGTGGATAAGCGCCGAACCGAGTCGACTGGCAGACGATAATGTCTGGATTATCGATGGCGAGTTGAAGAGGGCATTCAAATCAGTCAAGCTGCCCAACCTTGTGCGTGTTGTGCTGGCCCGCGACGGTGAGTTTGACTTGTTTCCGTTCCGGGTCGAATGGTATCGCAAATCGGAAAAGCCGATGAAACGGATGCTCGTCGTCGACTATTTCTCGATTACAGCCAATCCGTTGCTGCCCGAACAGACATTCGAGTTTGATCCCGGGGACCGAAACTTTACCGACGCAACCGACGTCTATTTGTCACGAAACCAAGGCGTATTCTTCCGGTGAAGGATAACAAGACGCGAATGCGATCGATCACTCAACCATGGGGACCGCTGTGCAGTGCTAAATCGTCGGGCTTTTGGACGGCGACGTCATAGGGCTCTGGGGACGGTTCATCGCGTCTAATGGTCACAATTTCCTTGCTCACCAACTTACCGATGTTGCCACCGGTCTTGTTTGGCCGCCTCGATCCGCTAAGCCCCGCGGGCGAGGTTTGATGCCAGGAAAACCGATCTCCACGCCGTCGAGGAGCCGTTCACATCACAGACATCTGAAGGTTAGGTTATTGAAAGGAAGATGGTCACAACAACGGTTACAAGACGGATAACCGGTACGGAACTTTTCGTCGGACACGAATGGGAAGATCCGTGGGGCGTAGGGACGCAGCACATCGAGCACGTATTTCTACGCTCTCGGATGGAATTTCGAGTGGATTCTCTTGAGACGAGAGCCGTCAACGTGAGTATAGATTTGCGTTGTAGCGATGCTGGCGTGGCCTAACATCTCTTGCACTTGCCGCAAATCGGCCCCCCCGGCTAATAGATGAGTAGCGAAACTATGACGCAACGTGTGAGGACTAATGTCGCCTGGAATGCCTGCTCGCAGTGCGTACTTTTTCACCAATTCCCAGATCGCCTCCCGCCGCAGCCGTCGGCCACTACGTGACAGGAGAACCCATGGCGGCGAATCACCGACGTCCGACAACCGAGGCCGTTCTCGGGCGAGGTACTCCTCCACTGCCTCTACAGCACGGCGGCCAAGAGGCGTGATTCGCTGTTTGTCGCCCTTCCCATGGCATCGGCAGTATCGTTCGGCGAGGTGCATGTCGGGCAAGGTGAGACTCGACAACTCCGTCGCGCGGCAACCTGTCGCGTAGAGAAGTTCAAGCAACGCGCGGTCGCGAAAAGGGTAAGAATCCGACGAGCGAGGAGCAATCAAAAAGGACTCGACCATACCTGGCGAGAGCACCTCTGGCACGCGTTCCCAGAGTTTTTGACTCCCCAATAACAGCGCGATGTTTTTCTCCAGAACTCCCTCCAACTGCAAATACTTGTAGAACATCCGCAGTGCCACGATATGGCGAGCGACGGATGAAGGGGCCAAGCCTGCCTCGTGAAGCCAGTTGACGTATTGCGAGAGTTCAGCAATCTCCATCTTGCCAATCGATCGATCGGCAAGCCACTCTTGAAAACGCGCCATGTCGCGGCGGTAGGCCGCCACCGTATTTTCGGCCAAGTGACATTCGCTGCGGAGATAATCAACAAACGAGTCACACCACTGACTTGCTTTCGCCGATGGTGATTCCAGCGGGCGTGCAGATTGCCATTTACGTCGGCGTTTGCCCATCGCTGGTCTACCTCTACTGGTCAGCTGATTTGTTGGGTGATCAGAGTGTTTTTCGGCATATATTGCTTTAGAACATGAGTCGGAGCTGGCGGCAACCACCGAGTACAACAGCAATAATCGTCACAAACTGACACCGACGATTGGGTTGCAATCAGGAAATCGACTTCGAGAATATCATCAATGCTTGCGGCGCAATCTTCCCCTCAATTCGCAACTGACGTTCGTCGTACCGACCTTCATCGTCGGCCGGGACCGCTCACTCGCGGAGGCAGCAAGGGCATCACAATAACGATTGACCAACGGAAAAACTATGAAACTCCTAGTCACCGGTGGAGCGGGGTACATTGGCTCTCACACACTGCAGCAAGTCCTTGCAGCCGGCCACGAAGCTTGGGCCTACGACAATTTAGGCAAAGGGCACCGGCAAGCCGTGCCGGACGGGCGGCTCGTAGAAGGCGATCTTCACGATACCGATCATTTGACCGAAGTGCTCCGCACCTACAAAATCAACGCGGTCATGCACTTTGCCGCATTTGCGCTGGTCGGTGAGTCGGTGGAGGATCCTTCCATCTATTACAACAACAACGTGGCAGGTGGAATATCGCTGGCCAACGCGATGCGCCGCGCCGACGTAAAGCGAATTGTCTTCTCAAGTACAACAGCGACCTACGGGATTCCCAACAGGATCCCCATCGACGAGACTGAAGATCAGCGTCCCATCAATCCCTATGGGTTCAGCAAATTCGTTTTTGAGAAACTGTTGGAGGACTTTGCTCACGCCTACGGCTGGGGCTACGCGGCATTGCGATACTTTAATGCGGCCGGCGCCGCAAAGGACGGATCGATCGGCGAAGATCACACGCCGGAATCTCATCTTATCCCGTTGGTGCTGCAAGTCGCGTTGGGACAGCGAGAGAAGATTTACATGTTTGGCGACGACTACCCGACACCAGATGGCACTTGTATTCGCGACTACGTCCACGTGCTCGACTTGGCTTCGGCTCACCTACTGGCTCTCGAACAACTCTCCGATGGCACGGCGATAAAAGTCAATTTAGGTACTGGCCGTGGACAGAGCGTTCAAGAAATCGTTGAGGCGTGTCGGCGTGTCACAGGACATCCGATTCCCTGTGAAGTCGTTGCTCGTCGCGCCGGCGATCCGCCAGAATTAATTGCCGATGCGAATTTGGCGCGCGAAGTCCTGGGATGGGAACCGGAGTACACCGACATTGAAGAGGTCATTCGAACCGCCTGGGCATGGCACCAATCTCACCCCAACGGTTACCAATAGTAATGCAGAAAATCATCGTTGAGCGGCCGTATGAGTTTGTGCCTCCACACCGCGGCACGTGGTGGCCGAAGTTGATCGCCAAGTTCCAGTTGTTCGCCGGTCATCTGCGCAAAGTCGAGGGCGTGGTGGATCACGAAATCCGTCACCTTGATCGGCTGACAGAGTCGCTGAATGCCGGACACGGGATCCTGATTACTCCAAATCACTGTCGCAACGCCGACCCCCTCGTCATGGGCTGGCTTGTGCGGAGAACGCGCTGTCCGGTCTATGCGTTGGCGAGTTGGCATCTGTTCAATCAGGGTCGTTTTATGGCCTGGGCGATTCGGAAAATGGGCGGATTCAGTGTTAATCGTGAAGGGGTGGACCGCCAGGCAATTAACACGGCCATCGACATGCTCACCTCTGCAGAAAGGCCCCTTGTGATCTTCCCTGAAGGGGCTGTCACTAGGACTAACGACCGCCTACATGCGCTGCTCGACGGCGTTGCGTTCATCGCGAGAACGGCAGCCAAGCGACGCTCTCGAGAGGATGCAAGCAAGAAAGTGGTCGTGCATCCAGTAGGTCTCAAATATCTCTTCGGCGGCGACATTCAACAGCAAGCGAGCGAAGTCCTGGGTGACATCGAGCAGCGGTTAACGTGGCGACGCCAAGACGAAATGCCATTATTGCGGCGTGTCGAATCCGTCGGTCGGGCGCTGCTAACTCTAAAGGAACTACAGTATTTTGGTGAGCCTCAGCCTGGGAGTCCGGGCGATCGCATGTCTCGACTCATCGAACATCTAATATCGCCACTGGAAGAAGAATGGCTTGGCGATGCCAAATCGGGCCCGGTCGTGCCGCGAATCAAATCCGTCCGCATGAAGATGCTACCCGAGATGCTCAATGGAGATATGGGCGCGGCGGAACGTGACCGACGGTGGCGTCAGCTGGAAGATCTTTACTTGGCGCAACAGATCTCCTGTTATCCCTCGGACTACCTCAATTTGCCGACGGTCGATCGAGTGCTGGAGACGGTGGAACGGTTTGAAGAAGACATGACCGACAAGGCGCGAGTTCACGGTCATCTAAAAGTCATCATCGAAATTGGCGAAGCAATCGAGGTGAGCCCGAAACGAGAACGCAAAGCTGCGGAGGATCCGCTGATGGTGGCTATTCGCGAGCGACTTGAAGAGATGCTCGAAAGGTTGGCGAAAGAGTCGCAACCACTGGAGTAACTTCGACTGTCCAAAAGAGCTGCCCCGCGAGATCCTATTCAAACAGCTGCCCACTACGGTCTGGCGGAGGCGCAAACTTGATTTTCTGGACGATTTCAATCGTCTGGCCCGTCGCCCGATCGAGTTTCCCACGGACAGCGTCAATGGCCTGTATGACGAAGTCGTACCTCAATCCGTAATCGCAATGCAGTTCCACTTCGGCTTCCTCCTGAAATTTCTCAGGGCCCACACCATTGGGATCTTCCATTTCGAGAATGAGGTGTTCTTGCAGGGATTTGAAATTGTCGAAGGTGAGCCCGTCCATCAAGAAGGGCACTTCCAAAGTGCCGTCTTGGTTGGCCGTCAGATAGAGTTTGTAGGGAGGCATCTGCGATTCGTCAGGAGCCCCCCCTTCGCTAGCCAACGGCATGCGAATATTGAAGTCACCCTCCTGGGCAACAATCTTGAAAGTCATGATAAAAAACACGAGCAGCTGAAACACGATGTCAATCATCGGGGTCATCTGCAATTCGATCTTGTCATCACCACTACTGGTGGTATGTCGAAACTTCATTTCGGTTCCTAGAGGTTCTCTTTCGCTCGCAGCGTGAAATGATCGAATCCCTGTTCCTGACAGACCTTAATGATGTCTTGGATCTTGCCAGTTGCCGCCTCTCGATGCCCGCGAATGATGATCGAGGCATCGGTGGGCGACTTGTCCATGAACTTCAGCACATTAGCTTCGTTTTGCAGCAGGGGTTTCAAACCGATTGCGGGCACCTCACGACCACCAATGATGGCAATGCCAGCCTTGGTCACATGGATCGTGATCGGATACTCCATCACTTCTTGTGGTGGTTTTGCCAAGTCGCTGAGCGGAAGTTTGACTTTGTCGTTCTGCTCGCTTTGGCTGAAGTTAATCAACACCATAAAGAAGGCGATCAACTGAAACGTCATGTCGATCATCGGCGTAAGATCCGCTTCGTGGATCGAACTGTCCGCCTTTTTTCGCCGCATTCGCATATCGGTTCCAGGTCATTGTTGCTAGTGCACTAGTTCAACGCGTCAACACAACTAGCTCTGTTTTTGAAAACGGCTCATCAGGCCTTCACTGGTCACACCAACTTCCAGAACTAAGCGAGCAACTTTATTCTTCAGAATATTGAAGGCCACAATCGCTGGAATGGCGATGAAAAGCCCCACCAGGGTCGTGAACAGAGCAGTCGAAATACCATTGGCCAGCTTGCTGGCATCGGGTGAAGACCCGGCAATCGCAATCACCGTAAACGAGTCGATCATGCCGTGTACCGTACCGAACAATCCCACCATCGGGCTGATTGTTCCAATCAATGCCATGTAGCTCAAGCGATGTTCGAGCTTCATCGTCTCTTCCTCGCCGACCTCTTGCATCGCCTCCAGAGCCTGGGGGTAACCGCCGGTCGATACCTTGGCCAGGCCAGCCGATAAAACTTGCCCCAGAAAGGACTCATCGTTGTTAGCCAACTCGTATGCTTCCTGAAACTGTCCTTGCTCAAGGTGCGACTCGAAGCCCTCAACTAGGACCAACGGGCAGACACTCTCCCGTCTTGAGTGAAGAAGGTTCATGACCAACAGAGCCACGAAGGTCAACGAAATGAGCAGGAACACGATTGAGTACTGCCAACCGAGCGCATCCTGAATCCACTGAAGGTAGCTTCGATCCTTCTTTTTCTTTTCTTCTTTCTTCTCACCGGCGCCTTCTTCATCGCCTTCTGCGTTGTCATTGTCGCCACCCTCAGGAGGCTGATCGCCATCTCCATCCGGTTGAGCCCAGACCGCTGGCGACGAGACGCCGGGGCAGGGGACGAAACCAGCGATTACAAGGAACGCCCCAGCAATGCTCGCAAGGGCGAGAATTCGAATTCCGGAAACCGACCGCATTTTGATCTCCAAGTCATATCTGGTGGATGTATTAGATGGTGAATTACGACTCTTGCGAATCATGCTCCACCGGCTTCATGATAAACGACCGAGCATTAAATCTCTATTTTACTGAACGCCTAGCTCGAAGAAGCGTTCGATTCTAACAACTTTTTTGAGTGTTGGGGTTACTCTTTCGATGCCCAGACCGTGCCACCATACTCCTGTTGTAGGCGATTTTTTGCCGCCACGGCGCGATCCGACTTCTTGGCCGTCACCCACAATGTCTGCAGATAATAGAGGGCCTCTGCATGCGATTCGACGTCTTTACTAAACAATAAATCGACGTGTAAGAATGCTAGCAGAGCATCCTCCGACCGACCAGCCTTCATGTGGCTGACCCCCAACGCGTTATAAGTTCGCCCAAACAACTGGCTGTCCGACGGATCGTTTCCCTTGATGACGGCCTCCAAACGCTTCATCGCCTGGTCGACGTCACCGGTTTGCGCCTCACAGACCGCCTGGCCCACCTCGGACAACAGTTTCTGCCGCCGTGAGGCAGGGTCGTCGGCCGTCGATACGAGCACCTCACCGTAAACATCACTCGCCTCAACAAACTTGCCGGCACCGTAAAGCGCATGGGCCTTCAACCGCTTTGCGCGCAATTCAAAGTCCTTCCACGGTGCCGCAGCAACTTTTTCAAAGAACTGATCGGCCACGTCAAACCGTCCCATCGAGAAGGCCAACTGTCCCAGAGTTTCGCAAGCTGTGTAGAAGTGGACAGAATCCTCGTTCGCTTTGACAAATCCGACGAGTGCCGACGCCGCCTGGCCCTTGTCGCCGCCTCCGGTCATCGCAATATGAGCCTGCGCTGAGGCGATGATGAAGGCAAAATTCGCTTTTTGCTCCGCACGTGTGACGGTCGCCTCATCGATACGACCCAACAGCGCCAACGCCTCTTCGTGCTGGCCTGCCGCCATCCGAATTCTGGCCGTACGCACTTCGTTTGGTTCATTATTGAAACCCAGCTTCAAGATGTCTCGGCTGGAGATCGTTCGCACACCTTGCCTTGTCTTGATTTCCAACTCGTTCGTCGAGACCTTCGTGATGTCGCCAGAGACGGGCGGCCCGATTTTGACAAAGACCTGGTCTTGTGCGGAGAGAACGCAAACTGACAAGAGCACGAGAAAAATGGTGGAAACAGACCGACAAAAGATCATTATCAACTCCCGTTTGTGGCGGCAACGGTGACAATCACGCCTTGACTGACCAGTGAATACAATTACTTCTTCTGCTTAAATGCTGCCAAACCGCGTTGCGGTTCCTTGAGCGCGGCCTGAATTTTTCGGAGCAGTGCATCAAATTGAGCCTGATGTTGGTCACCTCCCAATTTGGGATAAGCACGCGAAGTTCGGTAGATATCCTGCTTGGCATACGCAAGATATTTCGCTTTTTCCGCGCCCGACGCCGACGCGCCGTAGAGGTAACGGCACTCGGCCATCTTCAGACGAGCTTCAAAATACTCTTCACGAAATCTTGGATTCCCTTGAGTCAATTTTCCGATCTTCCCCCAACCCCACACCGCATTTTCGTTCTTTCGATCCATGTCTGGATGAGCTCCGGCAACAGCCTTGAGGTAGAGAGCTCTGCGGTCCGGGAATCCGGCCCATTCCTGATACGTTAAGGCGGCCTCCTTCTGGACATTCACCATCATCGGGTGAGCCGAAAGGACTTCCACCAACAAGTCCATGGCAGCTGTAAATTTGTAGAGCCGTCTCTTGACAGTCACCGATCGCAATTTGATTTGCACGGCGGAAGTCGATGTGACAAAGAACTTGCTGTCTGCCTTTCCTTTGGCCAGGATGTCGTCGTAAACTTCTTGAGCCTGTATGTAGTACTCCGCGGCTTCGGCCGTTGGCTGCCCTTTGCCGCTGTCGGACGCCAGTGCCAACGTGCGAAACGAGTCACCGACCCAGAACAGCGTTTGGAAATCGGACGCTTCTTTGCCTACCTGTTCCAAAAACGTCGCAAAACTCGCAGCCAGCGATGTTCGTTGTTCTGGAGAAGCCGCCGCCAGCTGTTTTTGTAGCGTCTGAGCCACGCCGACCAGCGTTCCGATCAACCTTTTCTTGCCTTCGGCATCGTTACCTGAGTGCTTCTTCAGCTCGATGATTGTCGCATTTATTTTCCCTGATGCGCCCGTTTCGTTGGCGGCACCGACGTATGACTTCAACGCCGTTCGCAGTGTTTCTTCGACTAACGGACTCTTGTCCGCAAAGGCACCGTCACCCTTAATCAACTGCATTGGGCCATAGCCAATTGCATCTACCACGTTCATGGCTTCCACTGCCCGGTGGTTTTCTAAATAGGCTTGGGCGAGGGCCAAGACACTCAATCCTGTTGGATAATCAATGGGCTGATCACTGGTCAACTTGCCGACCCCGGCAGCCAAGATATTCATGGCATCGGTGGCTAGGGCAAGGACCTCGGGGGTCTTTGGCTCGCTGGCAGCTTTGCCGTCGATAGCGCGCAAGTATGCCGCCCAATAAGCTCGGCCGACCATTCGTTCCGCGTCGCCCCTCTTGTCGGCCGCTTCGGGAATGCGATCGAGCAATTCCCGAGTTTTTTTCAAGTCGGCATCTTCAACGGCAAACGAGATGAGTACCAAGGCGGCCTCCGCCGTCTCTGACTCGGCAGGCCAAGTATCCAACACGAACTGCCCGAGCGACTTGAGTTTCGCGCGGGCGAATTGCTCCGACATCGGTTGGGTTCGAGCGATTTGTTGGTAGGCATTGAGTGCCAACTGTGCGCCCGGTTGTGCAGTCGATGTGGCCGTGTAGTGCCGCGCCAAGAACTCACCGATGACCGCCGTATTATGGTACTGACCGCGAGAAAGGTAGATCTGTGCCAAGAAAACTCGGATCAGATTCAAATCATCCTGCGGTGCATCACCATCGGTAAATTTCAGCGCCAACTCAAGGTTGACCAGGGCTTGCTGGCGAAACCTGGCGACATCAACTGTCGATTGCTTCAGGCGTCCGGACAATTTCTTTTTTTCGTCCTCATCCTTTTCATATCGAATCCGTTCAGGCAACATCGCCATCAGGTAATTTGCGTTTTGAAACTCCTGCATCGCCTCATTGGATAGATCTCGCGCCTCGGCAAATGTGGCCGCCCGCGGGATGTCGGTCATTTTCACCTCGCCACCTCCGCGGATGTCGGCGAGCAATTCACGAGCTTCCCGTTGGTACGGATTGCGAATTTTCGTCAAGTCGGTGGCCACATCTTTGGCATCGGCTCGAAGCTGGTTGGCTTGGGTGTTTCCCGGCTGTTTCTCATCCAAATATGCCGCGTACAACAGGTTGCCTTTTGCCAACGACAAACGGATTGCACATCCTCGTTGGCTGTTGCGTTCATCGCGGTCCGCCGAACGTAGCCAAGTCGAACCACGATTGACGGCCTCGGCGTACTTCTTGTGCTTTTCGTCGAGCCAAATCCGCATTGCCAATTCGATCGCCTGTAGTTTGACATCTCGAAAGACAGGAGCGTCGTTGGGCTGATCGAAAAGATCCGTGTACAAACTTAGCGCGTCCAGCTCCTGCCCCAGTTTTTGTAGGCAGCGAGCCTGGTAGAGCCGTGAATACAAACCGACAGTCTTTCGGCGGTAAGCCTTGTAGATCATGCCAAATTCGCCCGCCGCCTTTTCTAACAACGCCTTCCGTTCGTCGGATCCTTCCTCCTCGGCTCCAGCGGCAGCTTCCGACACCGAGGCCACATAGACCAGACTCTGAAGGTAGTCCGTCCTCAAATTGTCACGTGCCTCTTTTTGCTCCTTCTGCGACGGATCAAACTGCACTGTGTTGATCGGATCGAGACGTTCCTCCAGTCCATCGCGCAGTCCGCTAAAATACTCATGGGCTTGCTGAAACGAACTCCGCGCCGAGGCGATCAACGTCTGATTGTTACCGCGTCGTCCCAATTCCATTTGCTGGTCGGCCTTTTCGACCAAGACGTTCCCCAACTGGATTTGCGCCTTTGTGCGGAGGGGGTGCTGCGAGTGGTTCTCCGCGAATTCGCGCAGACTAACCTCCGCACTTCGCAGCATTCGCGTACGCTTCAGATTGTCCGTTGTGCGTTGGGACGCACTAATCAAGGTCATCCCGCGTTGATAGGGAATGGCCTGTCTGAACGCCGCTGTTGACAGCGGACTTGTCCCCATTTTGTCCAAATAGAGCAGCGCTTCATCGAAGTAACCCACCTCTCGCATCGCATCGAGGAATTCTTCATCTGGCTCACCTGCGTTGAGCGGTTGAATCGCCAACAAAGTGTTGAGGGTCAGGCAAAGCAGAAGTGGGGTTTTCGTCATGCGGCACAGAGATAGGAAAATGGGAGCATTTTTCAGTCGCATCCGTTGTAGTTCCTCTTGCTCGTCAAGATTATTCCGACCACTAATTGTCGGCGTCGTGAAATTCTGTTGGTGGGTCGACAGGTTTCTTTCCAACGAGTGGTCCGGGCAACATACTTCCCACAGCTTACGCTTTCAATCGACGAGTGCCAAAACGATGCCTGGGTTTTCACGCTGACACCGCTAGGTAAACTTGCCACACCCGTTGAAGGATATGAATGGAATAAATGAGACGAGGCCGAGTCGCGCCCCATAAAATACGGGGCGGAGTAGGGACTTTCCTACTTCCTTTCATTTTCCTTGCTTCTGTTGGCATGTAAAGTGGTTGCCCAGTTTCTCGCTGAGGATTCTGCTGTAAACCGGTCGGCGCGGTACACTACCGGTGATACGCGCGATAGGGAATCTCAGATGATTCGGTATCGCAGTCCCATTTTGCCAAATTCACGATCGAAATCGCAATGAACGCTTTGCGTTTCAACGACAAAACACCAGCTCCCCCGCCCAACTATCAATCTCGGAAGGTGCAGATCCGATTACTCGGACTTGTTTTTGCCCTAATGCTGGTGATCGCCATGGCCATCGAGGCCAGAGATCCTGCCAATTTCGCCTGGATGTGGCATCTTGACGGAACCACGTCAACTCCTCCCCCCATTACGGAGGAGTCCAAGGTGGATCGGACGCCGAATTCTGACCCTGAGACAAAACTCCGCGAGGACTTCCTGACACACGTCGTGACCCACATAAGCGAGGAACAGCGGGACACGCTGCTACGCCGACTCGACAGTCAGCTCGACCCAACCCGAGACTACGGTGATCGGACCGAGGGTGATTTATTGGCAAGTCCATTGGTTGCGGTAACAGAATCCTATTTTGACAACGCTTTCGAGCGACTAGGTCCCGATGATGGGCCCAAATGGAAACCGTTACTCGTCGATTTGCAGGAGCGATGGAATGCCGAAGTTATCCAACAAGTCATCGAAAATCGCCGTGATTTGACCAATATTGGCTTGTTGGTCGCGTTGCGCAGCACGCTCGAGGACGAAATCTTGCGCCTCGTAAAAGACAACACGATGTTCGAACGACGTGAATCGCTGGCCTGGAGGGCGATGTTGCGGAGGGCGATGCAAGAGTCCGAGAACGCAGAACCGATCGCAACGACTCGGCTGCAGTTGGCCGAACAGCCGGCGGGGTATCGAGGCCGCGCCATCAGCGTTGGGGGACGGGTACTCCGCGGTTATACGGTGGAAGCGAAACCGAATCCCTTTGACATTGAGAAATATAATGTCCTGTGGATAAGGCCTCACGGTGCGGATCATCTGCCTATCGCCATCTACTGCCTGCAACTACCAGCGGGATTTCCTCAGCTTGAGCCATTACGAGAGGGCGGAAACCGCATCGATGAAGAGATTGAGTCGACCGGCTGGTTCTACAAACACTGGGCCTACGCGTCGTCAACTGGTCTTAGTTTGGCTCCGCTGTTAGTTGCTCGATCGGTTGTGTGGTACCCGCGAACCAGAGAGGTCGAATCTCAACTCAACCCAATGTTTATCGCCGTACAGGTGTTGCTCGCGGTCGCTTTTGCTGCAGTTTTTTCTCGTTTCGTTTACCGTTGGAGCCGATGGGCCAATGTCTCTCGCCAACAGCTGGCGGGTGAGTCGCGTATCGAAGAATTGACGCCCGATGATCTTGGCCCCGGCGTGAGCGACGGGTTACGGCAGATGGAACGTGAAGAGAGAGGTAAACAGCCGGAATGAAGTGGCGAGAAGTCTATCGTATCGTGTCGTGCCTCATTGTGTGGATTGTCTCGATCCAGTTTATCGCAGCGGACGATGATCTACCGTGGAAACTCGGTCAAGAAGATTCCCTACCCGAATTGCGAACGCTACTGGAGCCGCTGGGTTTCGATGACGCGTATTGGCAGACGTTCCAGCATGGACGCACCCTCGATTCGGACAATAGGGAAGCGGGCATTCGGCTACTTGATCGCCTGGCGATTTTCTCGCCAGAACAATGGGCGACTTGGCGAACCTCCATGCCCACGACGATCCCGATCGACGGTTCGGCGCGGGGTCAGGTCTTCGAGATCAGAGGGCAAGTAAAAACCGTTCACGGGCCGTATCGTCTTGCCGATGAAGGGTTGTACGGGTTCAAAATTGATACTTTTCACGTCGTCGACGTGGAACCGGACAACGGATTACCGCCATGCAAAGTGCTCTGCCGGCAAATCCCTAGTTCGTGGAGCAGTGCCAAAAACCTCCACGAGTCGTGCTGCTTCGACGGAGTCCTGATGGTCGGCGGAGCAGATGGCCCGTATTGGTTTGCTGCCGACCGCTTGAAGTGGTTTGTGTCCGGCGAATACCAAGGTAGCATCCCGATCGCAAAGTCGTGGCAGTTCTTGGGGGCCAACGGCGTGGACCTAGTACGCGTCGAAGCACTTCAAAAGCGCAATCAACGGCCCCTTAATAACGACGATCGAGAGGCCTTTTACAGCATTCTTCGCGTCGTTTCTGACCCGCCAGAATCCTGGCAATCAGTCCCCACGACTCCCTGGGATCTCACCGATCTTCTCGTGGCACCGCAGAAATTCCAAGGGAAACGGCTGCGAGGTCGCGCCACGGCTCGTCGAGTCACAAAAGTCTTGGTCGATGACCCGGCAATTGCCAGGCGATTCGGAATTGATGCCTATTACCAAATCGATATCTTCTTTCGTTTAGATGGAACGAAGATCCGCCTCCGTTCGCCGGATCGGCCGTTGAACGATGCCCGCATCTACACCAACGGTTATCCGGCGACACTCGTTTGCCGTCACTTGCCAAAAAAACTCGAATCGGCAGCGAAGAAAGTACTCGCTGGCACAGCAAAAGCGGAACTAATTAAGGTGCCGCTCGATCTCGATGGTGTTTTCTTTAAGGTCTGGTCCTACCGGTCGACGTTCCTGATGGATGAAAACAGCGAACAGCTGCACCCCAGTCCGCTCTTCCTGGCCGCGGCGGTCGAAGTCGTCGAATCTCCACAGATAGGAAAGAGCTCTCGCTTTAGTTTCGGCGTCCTGGCTGTTTTTATCTTCTTTTTTGCGGGTGCTTGGGCGCTGGCATGGTGGTCGCAACGAGGATGGGCCGACCGTCGAAAACCGAAACGCTCCACCGATTCGTGAATGGGATGCGACCAGGTCGCTCACGATTCGATCCTGCCTTGCTTGTCCACCAGCGAATGACACCTAGCTGGACCTCCGCCAGTCACGCGGCCACTGTTGGCCCCTTGACTTGAGACGCACGACCTTCATATTCGTTAAGAAGTTTGATCATGTTCACTCCGTACTTCAAACAAGGGGATCCCGTCATGGGCCGTGCCAAGATCACGATTGTCGGCGCTGGAAATGTTGGTGCCACCACCGCACATTGGTGTGCCGCGGCCGAGTTAGGGGACATCGTGTTGCTCGACATACCACGAACCGAGGACATGCCCAAAGGTAAAGCGCTCGACTTGATGCAGTCATCGCCCATCATGGGATTCGACTCCAACATCGCGGGAACAACGTCCTATGATGCCACAGCAGATAGCGATGTTGTCGTGATCACCGCTGGCATTCCTCGCAAACCGGGGATGAGTCGCGACGATCTACTGAGCACGAATGCAAAAATCGTCTCCTCGGTGGCCGAACAGATCAAAGAAACCAGTCCCAATGCCATCCTGATTGTGGTCAGTAACCCTCTGGACGCGATGGTGCAACAGGTTTGGAAGGTGAGTGGTTTCCCTTCAAAGCGAGTCCTCGGACAAGCAGGCGTGCTGGACACTGCCCGCTACCGCACGTTCATCGCAATGGAGTTAGGTGTGAGCGTGGAGGATGTCGCCGCTTTATTGATGGGCGGACATGGTGATACCATGGTGCCGATGCCCAGTTGTACCTCGGTAGGTGGAATCCCAGTCACTCGCCTGATGTACCGCAGTCGGCTCGACGAAATCGTTGACCGGGCACGAAAAGGCGGTGCCGAAATCGTCAGCTTATTGAAAACGGGCAGCGCATACTACGCACCTGCTGCCGCCTGTGCCCAAATGGTTGAAGCGATCGTGAAAGACAAGCGACGCGTGCTTCCCTGTGCGGCCTATTGCGATGAAGAATATGGCGTGGGGGGCTACTATGTTGGAGTGCCGATCGTGCTTGGGGCGAATGGCGTCGAAAAGGTCATTGAGCTCGACTTGGATGCCGACGAGAACGCCGCTTTTCGAAAAAGTGTCGACGCCGTCCAGGAATTAGTAGCGAAAACCGAGGAGTTGATGAGCGTGGGTTAAATCGGTCCGCTCATTCCAAGGGCGATGGCTTATTCGCAACTCGGATGTTAGCGAATCGCGTTGATTGACGTTGACACGATCAAAGCCTACCGCATACAACGCGGACCGCTCGACGCTCGACAAGTTGGGATGCCCTTGTTTTTAACTGACACGGATGACCTTCTTTCCAAGTCTGTAGTGCAAGTGGCAAAAGGTCCTAGTTCGCCTCGCAAAAACCGTACCAGCAGACACAACTAGCGGACAGACAATGAACCGACTTCCCTCATGGACAGCCGAAAAAACGGCATCGAGTTTCGATTCTCCCTTCGAGAACTCCGCCTCCCCCAATGGGGGACTGCAGCGAATTGACTGCGATAGCGTAGACCAGCTGCTCAGCCCAATGAGCGTTCGTCAAGGTGTTCCCTTTCAAGTCTTCTCGCCCCTTCACTATGAAAAGAACTACGAATATCCACTCGTCGTTTGGCTGCATGGGCCGGCCGCGAACGAACGTCAATTACTGCGAGTAATGCCGCAACTAAGTGCACGAAATTACGTGGGAGTTGCGCCAAGAGGGATCAAAACTGGGCAATGCGGGTTTGATTGGCCCGATTCGAACCACAGTGCTGAAGCCGCCTTGGAACGGATTCTGGACGCCGTCGAATCCGCCAAATCGCAGCTGAACATAGCCGCCAACCATGTCTATCTCGTCGGATATCAAAGCGGTGGAACGGTGGCGATGCGAATCGCCCTCAAATACCCGGACCTTTTTGCCGGTTTCGCCAACATAGGTGGGCATTTTCCACGGGGTGACCAACCGTTAAGGAATTTGGACAGTGTACGTCGCACGCAATTGCTCATGATGTTCGGCGAAGACTCGCCACTCTACGGTACGGTCGATGTCTGCTCGGACTTACCGCTATTTCACGCTGCCGGTCTAAAACTGTTGATGCGACAGTATCCCGGAGACGGTGAACTTACAACGCAAATGCTCCACGATCTCAATGTCTGGATCATGGAACGCGTCACCGGACAGACGATGGATCCGGCGCCGTTCGAGCCTGGTTCGACCAGCTGGAATTAGGTCGCGCAACGGGTTACGAGCCAGAATCGGCTGAGAACTACGGTAAGACGCGGACTCTGACAGAGTTCTTGCCCCGACATCTAATTCGCATTGACTTGCAATGTAGGATTTGGGTAGAAGTTGATCGCTTGCCATTGTGCAGACGTCACGGATGACGCTAGCTTGAGGTAAAGGAAGCGATGGATCGCGATGCGCACTCCCCGGAAACCGCCGGGGAATCAACAACTCGATGGGGACGGTTATTACGTCCTCTCCAGCGGTTTGAATCGCTGCGAACTGCCCTAAGTGAACGGCCGATAGTTGCCGTCGGCGGTGTGGTGCTGTTCGTACTAACGGTCGGCTTGGGCACCCTCGGATCTTTACTCCTTACACCAAAATCCTCCAAAGATTTTGAAACGGAGTTCACCAACGTGCTTGCCCACCTCGATGCAGAGGATTTTGAACTCGGGCGTCGAAGTGCATCCGACATGCGGCAACAAAAATGGAGCTACGACGCAATCGCCGCCTACTCGTCAGCAACCAATCGGTATCAACATGAACCCGCCTCGCTGGATGCGAACTTGCAGATTTCCGCATGCTATCGGCACCTAGACAAGCCTAAGAAGGCAAAAGGCATCATGGAACAAGCACGCATCGTCTTGCAAAAAATGCCGACTGACATGGACTATCGAAAGACAAGTCGATTCTCGAGACAACAGTGGGAACAGCACCTGAAGTTGCCAAATTGAGCGAAGACATGACTAAGAAAATCGAAACGGACATCATTGCCGAGTTGATGGTCGCTAAGTGCGACGTCCTTCAACAACTCTGCACGCTCATGCATCGGCAGGCCGAGCATGTAGCTGCCGGAGACATGGATGCGCTGATGAACTTATTGGCTGCCAAAGATCGTCTGCTCACCAAACTAAAACCTATCCAGGCTTCGCTCGACCCGTTTCGTTCACAAGATCCGGAGGAACGCCTATGGCGAACCAAAGAGGATCGAGCCGAGTGCCAAAGGGCTGCTACCAAGTGCGGGGCATTGTTGGCCGAAATCATCGATTTGGAGAAGCAGGACCTTGACGACTTGACCTGCCGACGAGATCTGGTTGCCAAAAAACTTGAGGGACTTCACGTTTCAAGCAAGGCGGTACAAGCCTACCAGCAGTCAGTCAAATCCCCGGTCGGAAGATTCACATCCGACGCCTAGGAGACGTTGTCATGGTTACCCATATAAACCAAGAGGCGGAGACCACTGCCGATCGAGAAGTGAGACTGTCGGTCGACCGCGTTACCGGTCGGGTCGCCGGCGGAGCCGTGACAATTGATGACCACGTCAACAGTGGACCAGAACTCGAATACGTATTGCGGGCGTGGCACGAGGCCACTGGCCGTTTGCAGAAATCACAGGAGACGTTGCGATCCGAACTGAGACGTTTATCGACCGAGCTCAACCGGAAGAACGAAGAGTTGGAAAGAAAGAACCGCTTGGCAGATCTCGGTCATATGGCAGTTCATGTAGCGCACGAAGTTCGCAACTCGATGATGCCCTTGAAGCTCTATCTGGGATTATTGAAACAGCGGGTACCGCAAGACGACGATGGACAGGACCTGTTCCGGAAGTTTTACTCGGGATTTTCTGCATTGGAGACTATCGTGAATGACCTTCTACATTTTACGGCCGATCGAAATCCGGTGTGGCGAGAATTCGATTTGCGTGGCGTGGTCAATGACATTGGAGAATCGTTGAGTGACGAGCTTCAAGCCCAAGGCATTGAATTTCAGGTTGATATCCCGTTGCATCAGGCGATGAACGCGGACGTCGATATGCTGCGTCGGGCGCTCCTGAATCTGGCGATCAACTCGATTGAAGCCATGCCGCATGGAGGAACACTCTATCTGACATCGTTTGTGGGGCCCGATTACGTCGAGATCGAGGTGGCCGACAGCGGTGAGGGACTCGGCGAGGAAGAAATTCGACGAGCATGCGAACCGTTCTTCACGACCAAATCGGCTGGTACGGGTCTAGGCCTGTCCATTGTCGAGAGAATGGCCTCGGTTCACGGCGGGAAACTAACAGTAAAGAATTGCCCAGAGGGTGGTGCTGCGTTCACTTTGGTCATCCCGCGACAGCGACAGAGGGGAGCAGCAGCCTGATGGACCACGCGACCGCACGGGCTTAGCCTTTGCGAAATGGAAAGGAAACTGATTGAAGCGACCTTGGAACAGCTTGACGGACACCGCGAGAAACCCTCCCAAGCCTTGGAATTGGTGTACGCACCTTGACCAACAAACTGCGGTCCTACGGTTACGGCCCTCGAGCTCGATTTGCGAGTGCCGCGTTCGTGCAGACGAGTGAAGTTGAACCAAATCATTGTTTCGCGCCGCAACATCCGCTCGCTATCAAGACTGTCAAATGGAAAGGCAACGTCACGACACCAAACGTTAGCATGACCGCCGAAATGGTAAAATGCCGTAGAGGCGACTCGCGCCTATGAAGCGAACATTGGAGCTATGGAGATATCCAAGCGGCCGCCTCGGCTTTCAAACGCGAGGACAGAATCATGAACACACCGATTCAATTTAACTCCAGCGATCCGTCGCAGACTTTCGCCGAGCTAGCACGAGAATTAAAATCACCAGACAAGGATGTCAACGAGTTCGCACAATTAATGCTGGAGTCGATCGGTCATGTCAATGCGATGCAACAAGACTCCAATCGAGCGGTCGAGTTGCTGGCCACAGGCGGAGATATCCAAGCGGCCGAGGTACTCACATCGATGCAAAAAGCCGATATGACATTTCGCTTAATGCTGCAGATTCGCAACAAACTGATGCAAGCGTACCAAGAAATCAATGACATTCGCATATAGGTTCAACAGGAAGTCGATATGAGCATTTTCGGACAATCGTCCTCGCAGGTCGCGGATCTATTCCGCTCAATGACACCGGCAGCTCGTGTTACCACGATCGGCTTGCTGGCCGTAATCACGGTCAGTGTCGTCTTCCTATTCCGATTACAAACGGGCGAGTCGGATGCCTACCTCTTTGGCGGGCGAGCATTTTCCAACCGAGAACTTGACGCGATGCAAACCGCTTTTGGAAAGGCGGAATTGAATGGCTGGAGTGTCATAGGAAATCGGGTCCGTGTACCGAGATCACAGCGCCACACCTACCTGGCCGCACTGGCAGAAGACAATGCGGGACCGGACAAATGGGACGGCTATCTGGAAGACGTCATATCTTCCGCCAGCCCCTTCCAGTCACGAGAGCAATTCATGACTCAAAAGAGATTCGCCGCCCAGCGGGACTTGGCGACCATTGTCCGCCTCATGCGTGGAATCGATACGGCAACGGTCCAGATCACCGAACAGAAAGAGGGTAGGTTTGGTCGTAATTCACGTACGACGGCGTTGGTTGCCGTTCGAGCCATTGGGTCGTCGCAAATAAGCCCTGAACAGGTAGAGGACATCCGAGCCGTTGTCTCAAAAGGCACCGGCGCTGATTCAAGCGACGTGACGGTGACCGATCTGCAAGGTCGCACTTATATGGGAGATCCTGAGAAGAGTCTCTTGGGTAATGAATACGCGCAAGCGAAACGATCATACGAACACGAGTACCGGCATAAAATCGAAGAATCGATGTCCTATATTCCAGGCGTTCGTGTGGGGGTTGATGTAACACTCGACAGCACTCAGAGCACCCGGTCCGTTTCGAAAGCACTCAAAGACCCGCAACTCAATTCTCAATTTCATGAGACTACCAAGGACTCCATCGTCACTGGCCCAGCCCGTGGCCAGCCGGGAGCCGAGCCCAACGGAGTGACGCCCAACGCCGGTATCACAATCGCCACGAGCAAGATACGTGAGGAGGAAAAGTCGAGGACTCGATCGTCGTCCACGTCCGTCTTGAGCACGGAGTTAACCGAGAAGTCGCAGATCGGCCTGACTCCGACCTTTGTTTCGGTAAGTGTTCAGGTACCGAAAAGTCACATCCGCAGAATTTGGCAAGACAAAAACCCACCCGAGGCCGACGCGGAGCCCAAAACACCAAACGAAGCCGACCTGCAATTGGTCGAGAACGCCGAGCTTGAGAGAATACAGCGCATCGTTCAGCGTCTGCTACCACCCATTGAGGATGGACGAGACAAATGGCCTCGCATTGAGTTAACGACGTATATTGACCCCCCCATGCAAACCACTGCCGCGACGCCAGCATCGTCGGCGGCTGTGGGTTGGCTGGCCGGAAATTGGCAGACTTTGGCGATGATCGGTCTCGCATTTTTTGCGTTGTTTATGGTTCGCAGCTCGCTAAAGAGCTGCCCACCGCCTGAGTTGGCCAGCGATAGACAAGTGGAAAGCGAGACAAAAGCGTCGAATCGAGATAATCCTGACTCGGATGAAGAAGTGAATAACGTCTTCAAACTACGCCGCCCCGATGACGGCCCCAATTACAAAGAGGCACTCTTCGATCTGGTTCAAGATGACCCGGATGCCGCCGCCAATATTCTCAGCCAGTGGATTGGAAACTCAGCCTAATTTCTTCTCGTGGTGCACGCCGGCCTCGTACCCTTGACGTCTCGTGGAAGAGACAAGGACTAGCCCATCATGCTCTCGCCCGCTCTCCGCAAGGCAGCTATTCTCATTTTAGCGCTTGATCGCGATTCCGCCGACGCCTTGCTCGAGCAGATGCCGGAAGAACAAGCGGCACAAATCCGTCACGCCGCGATGGAACTTCCCGACGTGAATGACGAAGAGCAGGAGCAAGTGCTGCGAGAGTTTTTGGCTGGCAAACAGGAGCGAGCTGTAGCAGCTGCCGCAAGTGATCCAGGCGTTGAGCTCAGCTTGGAAAACAAATCAAAACCGGCGTCAACGACGGATGTCGATTCTGAAATGCAGAGTATTATCCCACAGTTCCAATACCTTAAGAAGGCGCCGCCGGCCACTCTGAGCCGGCTGTTGCGCGATGAACATCCACAGATTGCTGCCGTCGTTATCGCTCACCTTCCACCGGCAAAAGCGGCATCCGTTATTGAGTCGTTTGAAGACCAACTGCAAATCGACGTCCTTCAGCGTGTGGCGGCACTCGGAGATGCCGATCCGGACGCAATTCGTCAGCTCGATAGAGAGCTAGGCGAAAGTCTCCGAAAAATCGAACCGGGATTACAGTTGCATGCCCTGGGGCTGCAGACCGTCTCGGCAATCTTAGCTGCCACGACACAGCGACAGGAGATTATCAACCGACTCCTTCTCACAGATTCACCACTGACACAGCATGTCGTTGGTGATGCGACGAACCCCATTTCTCACGAAAGACAAACGACGCCAGAGCCGACACATTTTCACGCCACAAGTGAACGATTCCGTGGACAAGTCGACTATTCCCCGAAACGGCACATCGAGCCGCTGGGTGAAAATGCCCAACAACTCAACCAAGAAAACGACACCTCGGACAGACGGGCATCCAATTCGAACACAACACCAGCGGGCTACAAGTACTCTACGAGCCAACCGCCGACAGCGACGCTCCGTTTTAGTGACATTTCGCAACTCTCTGATCCCGACTTGGCGGTACTACTCCGCGCAGCACCGCCGCAAGTCGTACTACTCTCTCTTCTGGGTGCCGATGAATCGTTCGTCGATCGATTGATGCGACAAATTCCACCAGCCGATGCCCGCAGATTTCATCAGAGGTTTCATCAGACCTCTCCGGTGAGTTTGCAGGACATCGACGAAGCGCAGCGGCGCCTCGTAAGGGTGGCCAATGAGCTCATAGCCGACGGACAAATTCGCCGCAGCCGACCCCAGTTCGCTGCGGCCGCTTAACATTGATAGGAAAACAAACCGATGGCCGGGATCATCAAATCGGGTCAAATGGAACGGTTAATGAAGGCAGGTCAGGGACGCGCCTACGAATTGGGAGACGTGTCTCGCCTGGCGGAAGAAGAATTCGTACAAGCCAAACAGCGCGCTGCCGAAATCATTGCAGAGGCGCATCGTCAAGCGGAACGGATCGCGAATGAGGCTTATCAAGCAGGACAGAAAAAAGCGATAGCCGATGCAATGGCTGAAGCGAAAGAACAGCTGGACGAGGCAATGGGGCCGTTGACACAAGCGATGACGGGCGCCGCAGAACAAGTCGAGCAACAACGAGTCCAATGGCAACGAGACTGGGAACTTCAACTGGTTGATTTTTCCTGCACTATCGCCGAACGCATCATTCGTCACGAACTATCGTACCGCCCAGAGATTCCACTCGGTTGGGTCCGTGAAGTGTTGGACTTGGCCTCGGGACAAACGTCAGCCCAATTATGCATGCATCCTGAAGATGTCAAAGCCTTAGGAGATCAGACCGAAAGGATTCGGCAATCCGTCGCACGCGGTTTGGAACTCGAAATCAAAGCCGATTCATCCTTGTCACGCGGAGAATGTCGCCTGGTAACCAGGTACGGCGAGTTAGACCAGTGTATCGAAAGCCAACTCTCGCGGGTGACCGAAGAACTACTAGGCGTCGCTCGGAACGCTCGAACGTCGGCAACTATCTCGTCGTCTCCCTCGCCGCAGGAGACACAATCGATCGACGACTCAGAATCGAGGGAGACCACTGAGTGAACGCTTTGATGTCTCAGATAAAAGAAATCATACCCACAAAAATCTGTGGACGGATTGTCTCCACCGAGGGACACACGGCGACGGCTGCTGGACTTCCTGCCCCCGTCGGTGCGATCGTCGCAATCCAGCGACGCACCGGTGCGGAAGTGCAAGCCGAAGTCGTTGGATTTCGCGAACAATTGACGTTACTGTACCCATTGGGGGAAATCTCCGGAGTGCGGCCCAACGATACCGTGCGGCTCGTTCAAAGCCGGCGAATGCTGCGGGTTGGGCCCCAACTGTTGGGCCGGATCGTCGATAGCCACGGCGAGTGTATTGATGGCGGACCACAGATCATTCCACCCAATCGCGTGCCGATAGTTTCCGCCCCTCCGGCCGCAGTTGCTCGCCCTCGAATCGATCGTCCGTTTGATACTGGGATTCGTACGATCGATGGACTGTTGACCTGCGGGCACGGGCAACGAATGGGGATCTTCGCCGGTTCCGGCGTTGGCAAAAGCATGATTATGGGTATGCTCGCCCGCTACTCAAGCGCCGACGTCAACGTCATCGGACTGATCGGCGAACGAGGTCGTGAAGTCAATGAGTTCATTGAACGCGACTTGGGGCCGCAAGGAAAAGAACGCAGTGTTGTCGTCGTATCGACAAGTGACGAACCAGCGGTGCGACGAGTACAGGCAGCATTCGCGGCGACTGCCATCGCGGAGTATTTTCGCGACTGTGGAAAGAGCGTACTCTTGGTCATGGATTCACTGACGAGATTCGCGATGGCGCAACGAGAAATCGGCTTGGCCGCGGGCGAACCTCCAACAACCAGGGGCTATCCACCGTCAGTTTTTGGCATGCTTCCCAAATTAGTGGAACGCGCCGGCCGTACAGCGACCGGCTGCATCACAGCTTTTTATACAGTGCTGGTCGAAGGTGATGACGACAACGAGCCTGTCAGTGACACTGTCCGCGGGCTGATTGACGGCCACACCGTCTTGTCACGAAAGTTGGCCAGCCGTGGCCATTTCCCAGCAATCGATGTCTTGCGAAGCATCAGCCGACTGGCGAATGACCTCGCCAGCGAAGAACAACGTGAGAACGTCTCACTCGTGCGGCAAGTCATGAGTACCTTCGAAGAATACGAAGACCTGATCTCCATCGGCGCATATCGCCAAGGGTCAAATCCGCTAGTTGATGCGGCAATCGCCATAAAACCGGCCATCGACATCTTCCTAAAACAGTCCTTTAGCGAGTCTCAAGCCGGGACAAAAACACTGGAACAACTGGCAGCTATCGCCAACGCCATCCGCCAACACTGGCAGAAAACGAACAGCACTCAATCACAGCCGTCCGTAGACGAAGAGGAAATCAAGCCGCCAATTGGGCAGCAAACTGCCGATTCACCATCGTCAATTCCGCAGCCTACGGCCACGAGCAGATAATTCGAGACACTTGAGATCCCAGGGAGAATGACTGGCTCAATATTCCGGCGACACACGCGATTGCAAACCCGTTCGCAGTCGCCCCACTTAGAACAGATCAAGAGTTCGAGTCCATGGCCAAGTTCGAATTTCGACTGCAATCGGTATTGAGGTTGGCAATCTCCCAGCTCAACGAGCGGCGGCGGGAACTTGCCGACGCACAGGAGGCAGCTCAAGTCCTGGCAGATCGTCATGACGAGTTAGCTGCTGAACATCACGATGTTCGTAACACAAGGACCAAAGCCTCAATTGGCGAGAACGTCAGAGTGGAGAGGCTCCTAGATGCATCACGGTATGAGTTGGTGCTTATCGCCCAACTCAGTGGACTAGCAAAGCAGCAGGCCGAAGTGGAGAAAGAACTTGAGCAGCGCCGCCAACGTCTTGTTGAGGCCGACCGGCATGTTCGTACGCTCGAAAAACTCCGCGATCGAAAACTGGCCGAATACACGCTCGAATACGAACGATCGCAGCAGCGGAGAATTGATGAAGTGGCCACTCAACGATACACGTACCAAACTCGCCTCGCCCGCGATGGCTCGGACCTTCACGCAATGATCGAAAATGGAGACTAGCATTGCGTAAAATATTGAACATCTTGGGCACCGGCTTTGCTTGTGGAGTCACAGACACCTTAGTCAAAAACGAAGACTCAATCTGCTCTTGACGATTCACCGCCTACCAACATCAGCCAAGACATCGCAATGAGAACAGCTGCATTAGATGACTCGATGGCCGAAGTCCTATTGTTGCAGGGACGATTGG
>DUDC01000044.1 GCA_012959465.1 Planctomycetaceae bacterium | reverse complement strand
TTATCTACTAAAGCCGCGTTCGCTGTCCCTGCCAATCCAAACTGGAGTAACAACAATATGCTAGAGAGGGTGGTGGTTGTGATCCGTAACATTCTTATGGGCCTCCGCGGCTGGTTCGACTTTGGCTCGTCGCCACTTGTTTATTTATGATATCTGAGTGATGTAGCATATCTAGACACCTTAGGAAACTAAGGGTAAGGGGGGTTGGGGGATATGTCAACTATCTTTCTTATTAATAATCTGAACTTTGTATATTGAAGCATAGAGATTCCTTGAGCGGGTTTCATGAATCGTGTGATTCTGCGTTCGGCCCGGGTTTATCACGTCTAGATGCGGAGAGGACTTGGGGCAGTAGACAGCGAGCGGATCTAACTCCTTTGGCTGGGGTTCGGCCCCCAACCGGGAATGCTGCTAGAAATTGGGGTCTGGCGCTGGACCCTGTGTTTGCTGTTGGTAGCCTGTTTGGCGGTTCTAGGTCACTTTCGGTGAAAGTGACCTACGCGAATAAAAGAGGAGGTTGGACCGATGAGAATCGCCGCTAGAAAAATAATCGGCGGACGGAAGCAGTGGTTTCTCATTGCACTCGGTGTGCTGTTGACTCCGTTTTCACTCGTCAGCCGGGCAAATAGCCAGCAACCGCCGTTCGTCGCCTACGGGGCCAGTGCCAGCGTCCAAGAGATTGTGGCGGTTCGATTCACCTCGGTGGGAGGAAAACTGGCATCGGTAATTGTGCAGCGCGAGCCGTTGGGGTTCGAGGCGGCGCCGGTTGTGTTCCACGCCCAGTATCGGCTGCTGTATGTGGCCTCTCTTCGAGCGAAGGAGGTGGATGGGAATAAGCTGCTGGTCTTCTCGGTGGGTAAGGACGGTCGGTTGACACGTAAAAAGGAGGTCGAGTTACCGCACGGGAGTGCCTACTTGAGTCTCGATCGGAGCGGCCGGTTCTTGCTGTCGGCGTCCTACTTCGAAGGGCATGTCGATATTCACCGGCTGGATGTTCAGGGAATCCCGACTACCCTCGTCGGCACGAACTACGAGGGTCGAGATAAAGCCCACTCGATCCGCACCACACGGGACAATCGCTTTGCCTACGTCCCCTACGTCAAGGATCGAAACGCGCTTTACCAGTATGCGTTCGATGAAAAGAGCGGGAAGCTACTGGCGCTAGATCCTCCTCAGGCCAACGTCCCCACGGGAATTGGGCCTCGGCACGTCGCTTATCACCCGACTGAACCGTTTGTGTATTTCAGCAACGAGCAACACCTGGGTGCGATCGCCTACCGCATCCAGCGAGGAGGAACTTTACAATTGCTCCAGGTCTGTCAGCCGGGAGACCTGAAACCGGCCGAGGGACTCGCCGCCTCCGATATCTTGATCACGCCAGACGGACTGTTCTTGTACGTTGGGGTCCGCGATTTCGACAAGGGGCTGGTCGATGCCATCCATCGTTATGCGGTAAGTCCGGACGGTACTCTCACCCATCTCGGACAGACAAAATCCGACGCCATCCCCTGGGGACTTCAATTATCCCCGGACGGACGACACCTGTTGGTCACCGCCACCAATGGCGGAACGCTGACCGCATTCGAAATCACCACCGATGGCGACCTGGCCAAACGCACGTCGATCGGCTGGGGCAAGATGATCCGCGCGATCGCGGTGGTTGAGGTTGAGTGAGCTGGGTTGTGTGTTTCTTGTTCGGTGGGTTACATGTTGCCCCTAGTCGTTTGAGCGACGTCTTCTCCTGATTTCGTTTTTCTTCAAATTGTAGCCTTAACTACACTATTCACTCGAAGTGTAGCATATGCTACACTTGAGCGTACGAGGAGGTTGTGAAATGACGACATCAAAAAAACTCGATCGGTCAGACCCGCATCGACGCACTCGTCGCGATCATTCGACGGAGACGGCCGAGGACTATGTGGAGGCGATGGCGGAGATCATCGAACGGAGCGGTACGTGTCGGGTTGTGGATCTGACGAAGCACTTTGGCGTCAGTCACGTGACCGTCACGCGAATTGTCGCTCGCCTGCAGGACGAGGGACTGGTGGTGACCGAGAAGTACCGACCCATCGAACTGACGACGCAGGGTCGGCGATTGGCGCAGCGATCACGACAGCGGCACGAGATCGTCTACGAGTTTCTACTCGCCCTCGGTGTCGATCCCAAGGTGGCCGCCATTGACGCCGAGGGGATTGAGCACCACGTGAGCCCTCAAACGCTCAGTAAATTCAAGGCCTTTGTGCAACGGTAAGACTCTATATTTGGAAAGGCAAATCAAATGAATAAGCCAGACGACGCACTCCTCAGTGCAGTGAATTGGCAAGACAAGCAATACGCCGAACCGCCACTCCGGACCCAGATCGCCGACACATTTCGCGGCCGGTTCCGGTGGTTGGCTTGGATAGCCACGTTCTACCGGATCGCATTTCTGGTGATCGCCATCTTCGCCGCGACCAAATTCTTCCGCGTCGACGAGACCCGCGATCTGATCGCCTACGCCACCCTCTTCTTGCTGAGCTGCTTTGGCATGGCCTTCATCAAAATGTGGTATTGGTCGTTATTGGTCAAGAACTCGGTGATCCGCGAGATCATGCGGCTCGAATGTCAGGTCGCCAAACTGGATGGTGACATCAAGACGGCCTCGTAGGTGGCCGACCAACGGTTCGGCCATTTGCCGTTTCGGTCGCGGTCGATGAACCCGACAGGTCGCTAACCGGTCAAGAGCGGATTAGAATTGACCGTTCTATCCGATGACGTGAAAAAGGGCGGTGAGTCTTTGAAAATGAATGTTGCGCAGCGTAATCGCCTGGTACAGACACTCGTCGTTCGCGGCGTCATGGGAATGGTGGGAATACTGTTTACTTACGGTGGTGTTGGGCAGGCAGATGAAGTCAATTTTGGCCGCGATATTCGCCCGATTCTTTCGGACCGCTGCTTTCGTTGCCACGGCCCCAACGAGGACGATCGCCAAGCGCACTTGCGCCTCGATCAGGCCGATGGGGAACAGGGCGCCTATCGAACCCACGAGGGGACGACAGCGATCGCGCCGAACAACCTGCAAAAGAGCGAGCTCTGGCGCCGCATCACCGCCGAGGACGAAGACGAGCGAATGCCGCCCGCTGATTCACAGAAAAAGGCCCTCAGCCCTGACGAGCAGGAGCTGTTCAAGAAGTGGATCCAGCAAGGGGCAAAGTTTCAGACGTTCTGGGCGTTCGTCCCACCAGTAACATCCCCGCCAGCCCAGGTAAAAAAACCGGCGTGGCGAAATGGCCCGATCGACCGTCGCGTGATGGCCGAACTCGAACACAAAAGTAAAAGTCTGGTACCTAAAGACGAGGCTGATCGCCGCACTCTGATCCGTCGCCTCACGTTTGACCTGACCGGCCTACCTCCCACCCTGGTGGAGATCGATGAATTCCTTCGTGACGATTCGCCAGACGCGTACACCACCCTGGTGGATCGGCTGATGAGTGAGGAGCAGTATGGCGAACATATGGCTCGATACTGGGCCGACCTCGTACGCCTCGCCGATACGAACGGTATGCACAAAGACTTCTATCGCGACTTCTCCACGTATCGCGATTGGTTGATCAGGGCGTTTAACGACAATCTACCGTTCGACGACTTCGTCAAATACCAGCTGGCGGGTGACCTCTACCCGGACCCGAGCCAAGATCAATTCGTCGCATCGGGATTCAACCGCCTGCACTTGATTATCGATCGGGGAACGGCGCTGCCCGAGGAGAGTTTTCATAAGAACGTCCTCGACCGCGTCGCCGCTTTTGGCACCACATTCCTTGGTCTCACCATCCAGTGCGCTCAGTGCCACGATCACAAGTACGACCCGATCAGCCAGAAAGATTTCTATCAACTCTACGCGTTCTTCAACAATTTCGACGGTACTCCCGAAACGGTCGGCGCTCCCAAGAAGGGGATTCAACCGCCGTTTATCTCTTTGCAGACTCCGCACGGTGGGGGCGGTCCGACGACGGCGATGGTGATGAAGGAGAAGGAGACCCCTCTGCCAACTCACATTCTGATCCGTGGCGCGTACGATGCGCCCGGCGACACAGTCGAGCGCGACACGCCCGCCTTCCTGCCTCCCCTGAAAAAACGCGACGGCAGTTACTCGCGGATGGATCTGGCCGAGTGGCTGGTCGATCGACAGCATCCGCTGACGGCTCGCGTGGCAGTGAATCGATTCTGGCAGCAGTTTTTCGGAGTCGGTCTGGTCAAGACGTCCGAAGACTTTGGAGCTCAGGGAGAGTTTCCCAGCCACCCGGAATTGTTGGATGATCTGGCGGTTCAGTTCATGGACTCCGGTTGGAATGTCAAGGCGCTCGTCCGCGAGATCGTGCTCTCGAGAACGTACCGGCAAAGTTCCGATGCGACGGCAGGCGAATTCGCCAGCGATCCAGAGAACCGGCAATTGGCGCGAGGATCGCGTTATCGCATGGACGCTGAAATGATCCGTGATCAGATCCTGTTCCTGAGCGGTAACCTCAACACTCAGATGTATGGGACAAGTGTAAAGCCACCTCAACCACCCGGGCTCTGGAAATCCGTGAGCATGGCCGCGCCAATGACCTACGTCGCCGATAAGGGCGAGGCGATCTATCGTCGCAGCTTTTACACTTTCTGGAGACGCGGCATGCCGCCACCGCAGATGACGATCATGAACGCGCCTTCCAGAGAATTCTGTCTGGCTCGACGAGAGCGGACCAACACGCCTCTCCAAGCACTGCTGTTGATGAACGAACTGGAGTATTTTAAGGCGGCAAAATCTTGCGCGACCATCACTCGAAAAGAAGCCAATGGAAACGTTGTGAAAGGACTGAACCTGCTCTACGAGAAGATTACCTCTCATCAACTCGACGCGAAACGGCTGCAGTTCATGGAACGGACATTGGCCGAATTTCGCGAGCTGTACAACGAGGACCGAGCGCTCACCGAATCGCTTACTCCCGAACTCAAAGATGCCGATTTCGCTGAACGGGTTGAGTTGGCCGCCTGGACAATGATGACTCACAGTCTGTTCAACCTCGAACTCACGAAGGTCCGACGCTGATGATCGATCACCTGCAACAATTCTGTGACATTCAGAACCGTCGCCAGTTTATTGGCAACGCATGCATGGGGTTAGGCGCTGCTGCCTTAAGCAGTCTGCCGGGCTCCATCTCGGCCGCACCTCCTTCCGGCTTACACCATCCTGCGAAAGCGAAGCGAGTCATCTTCCTGTTCATGGCCGGCGGTCCCAGCCAACTGGACCTCTTTGATCACAAACCGGACCTGGAAAAACTGCACGGTCAACCGCTCCCCAAGGAGATTAGTGGTGGCCAGCGAGTCACCACAATGACAAGAGGGAAGAAGCAAGAAATATGCGCGTCCATCTTCAAGTTCTCGCCTCAAGGCCAGAGCGGCTTGAACATGAGTGAGCTATTGCCTCATCTCTCCACGGTTGCGGATGACCTCTGCCTGATCAAGTCGACCCACACCGATGCAATCAATCACGACCCGGCGAAGACTTTCTTCTGTACGGGTTCCGAAACTCCCGGAAAGGCGAGCATGGGCGCCTGGCTCAGTTACGGCCTGGGCACGATGAACAAAGACCTGCCAGAATTCGTCGTGCTGACGTCGGCCTTCTGGTCGGGAAAAGTCAATGTCCAGGCGCTCTACAGTCGTCTTTGGGGAACCGGGTTCCTTCCCTCCAAGCACCAGGGGATCGCATTCCAGTCGGTTGGCGACCCAGTGCTCTTCCTCTCCAACCCGGCCGGCGTCAATCGACGTGCGCGTCAAAAGATGTTGGATTTTGTGGCCAGGATCAATCAGGAGCAACAGGCCATCACCGGCGACCCCGAGATTCAGACCTCGATCGCTCAGCAGGAGTTGGCGTTCCGTATGCAGATGTCGGTACCCGAGCTCACCGACTTAGGGAGCGAGAGTGTGGCGGCAAAAGCGATGTACGGTCCAGAGGTGGAAAAGACCGGCTCGTTTGCGCGCAATTGCCTGTTGGCTCGCCGAATGGCCGAACGGGGCGTACGCTTCGTTCAGATCTTCCACCGCGGTTGGGATCATCACGCACAGCTGCCGGCCAACTTGCGCGGGCAGGCCAGAGATGTAGACCAGCCGATTGCCGGTCTGCTCAAAGACCTCAAGCAGCGAGGTTTGCTCGATGATACGCTGGTCGTATTCGCCGGAGAGTTCGGTCGCACAACGTTTGCTCAGCGAATTGCAAACCGAAACGATTACGGGCGTGATCATCACCCGCGCTGTTTTACGACATGGATGGCCGGCGGCGGCATCAAAGGCGGAATCAGTTACGGTGAGACGGACGATTTTTGCTACAACGTCAGCAAAGATCCAGTCCACATCCGCGACTTCCAGGCCACCATGCTCCACCAACTTGGTATCGATTACAAACGCCTCTCGTTTCCGTTTCAAGGGCTCGACCAGAAGCTCACGGGAGTTGAGGAGACACGTGTGGTTAAGGAGATCTTGAGCTGACACGCGGGCCTGGTCCGCATGTGGGTCGACACCCCGGGTTGATCTCGGCCAAACCTCCTGGGCTTTCCCCCTTAAACTCTCTTCAGCTTGGTCGCGGCACCGACTTGCTGGGTCAACTCGCCGGCCTCGAGCCGCCCAATATCCTGGCGGTCGAGTTCGGCCGCATTGCCTTCGTCCGTGTCGATGTGCATCTCCAGACAGTACGTCGATTTGACGCGGACCAAGACATCGCCGAATGTTAACGAACGCCCGCCATCTTTGCCCACATCGACTTCAACGACGTCCTTATCCTTAACGCCGAATTGTTCGGCGTCCGCCGGTGTCATGTGAATATGTCGCCAGGCGCAGATCACTCCGTGATCCAACGACACTTTGCGGTCG
>DUDC01000043.1:24078-40381 GCA_012959465.1 Planctomycetaceae bacterium | reverse complement strand
ATACCGACGTTTCAAAGCTCGCAACACGCAACTACGATATGCGATTGCGGTAACAAGATAGGTCGATTGAGTTGGAATGGTTAGTCTGAAGACCGCTCGCGGGGTATAATGAGGATGACTCATCTCCCCGACCGGCGACGCAACATGGACAACCAACTCGATTCGATGCTGAGCGACTGGCCGTTCGATCCGGATCGCCTGAATGTGCGTGAGACGACTGGTCTCGGTGGTCGGCCTGTATTGCAGATGCGGATTGACCTCGGCATTCTTCAACTCGAGATCGACGGTCGACCGGACGGCGAACGCCCCAGTGGCAAAGCATCTTTTTACGACAGTCTTGTCGATCGGGCAGAGAAATCAGCTACGGACTTTGCACTCAGCGACGACGATTATCGAGAAATTGATCGTGAGTTTGTCCAATACTATCACCGCCGCATCTGTTGGTTAAAGTTACAACGATACGAATTGGCGGCGATGGATGCCGATCACACGTTGTTGTTGATGGACTTCTGTCGTCGGCATTCTGACGACGAGCATTGGACGATGACTCACGAACAGTATCGCCCCTTCGTTCTGTTTCACCGGACTCAAGCTGCAGCAATGGCAGAACTGGAGAGTGACGGACTAGACAGCGCCCTGGCGGAAATCGACCATGGGCTGTTGCGATTGCAAGAGTTTTTCGCTGCTCTGGAGATTGAAGACCAATACGAAGAAGACCTAATTGTCATTCGGCTGCGCGAGTTCCGCGATGCACTGCGAGAACAGAATGACAATACGTTTGGTTTAAGAGAAGCTCTAAAGTCGGCAATTGCGACTGAGCAATTTGAGCGAGCGGCGGAACTCCGCGACGAAATCCAGCGGAAGCGAGCGAATCCATAGGTCATTCTTTCCCTATTGGTCCTTGAATTACAATTCGCTCTCCGTGACCGCCTCGCCCAACATCAAAGGAAACTCTTTTCATCCCTAGCTTTACGTCCCGTCGTTGAGTTATCGCTTCGGTTTGGCACGCAAGATGCTATATCGTCTAGCACTTCTCTTCTCAACGAAAATCTTGTCGAAGAAATGCAAGGGAGCGAACCAATGTTGGTACTTACACGTAAGCACGACGAAAAGATCCATATTGGCGGCAACATTACCGTGACGGTGTTGCGCGTGCAGGGGAACCGAATCAGCCTCGGATTTGAAGCGCCGAAAAACGTTCGCGTTCTTCGCGGTGAGCTTCAATGTCACGACGCGGGTGGCGATCGCACGGACGATCGAGGTGGCCTGTCCAAGCGGGCCGCAATCATTGTGGCTCGGCTCGCGAATACCGATTGAAACAGCAAAAAACACCTTTGTGAGTTGGTTTAGGCTTCATTGGAACCCAATTCGGCTTGACGGATGCCGGCTTGATTCCTATCTTTGGCCCGCTTTTCGGGAGTGGTGCGCGCAAGTAGTACGTGGAACCGGGTGGCGCTCGATCGAAATGAGCTCCCGGATTGGAATAGTCGAATGGCGCTGGCAAGGACAGACCGGTTTCGCGATCTTGGCCGCATGGGAATGCTGTTGGCGTTTGCCGTCTGCGTTCTGACCACGGGTTGCTCCGGTAAGCGGTACTTGGAACAACGGAGCGCACCATGGGACCCGCTGACCCAACCGCTTCGACTCTTGTCGAGACGTGGCCCTCAACCGACTGAGCGGACAATCAACCTGCTGCGACGCTACGACCTGGTAGAGGCGAGGAAGAATGACCTTCCCTTCGTCTTGGAGAAACTTCAACAGGAACTGGTACACGAACCCGCTCTTGAGAAGATTTACGCGTTGGCGGAACTGTCCTATATCGGCGCTAAACAGGCGCGGCGGCAGGGAGACCGAGAACGGGCAAAGCAGTTGTATGCGGTCGCCGTTTCTCACGCCTATGCGTTCTTGTTTGACGACTGGCCTGAATTCGTTCAAAAACGGAATGTCTACGACCCGCAGTTTCGCTTCGCTTGCGATCTGTATAACCAGGCGCTTGAGGGGAGCCTGCGTCTGGTCGATGAGGAGCAGCCATTGCTTCCGGGCCAGACCATTACGACCCGAATCGGCGAGCAAGAGTATCGTGTAAAAATTGAACTGCAGGGACCTTGGCACAACGACGACGTCGAACGTCTTGAATTCGTTTCAGACTACTCGTTGAAAGATGGATTAAGCAATCGGCATCATTCGTTTGGCCTTGGCGTTCCGATGATCGCCATTCGTCGACCGCACGATGGCGAGTCACCAGCGGAACAGTACTATCCTTCGGGCATCAGCTTCGCGGTTACCGCATTTCTGCGAGTCCACGAGCATGCGAACGACAATGATGTCGTTTGCATTTTGGAGCTGATCGACACAGTCGCAACCCGCGAAGTTCGCGTCGCGAATCGAACGGTCCCGCTGGAATCCGACTTGACTATCCCCTTGGCTTACTTTCTCGACACGCCCGAATTCAACGAACAAACAAATACCGGAACCCTCGGATTACTCAACCCTAACCGCACCGAAAAGGCACGCGGTATCTATATGGTTGAGCCATACCAGTCGAACAAGATCCCAGTCGTGCTCGTGCACGGGCTGTGGTCCAGTCCCATCACGTGGATGGAGATGTTCAACGATCTTCGTAACTTCCCCGAAATCCGAGAGAACTATCAGTTCTGGTTCTACCTCTATCCAACTGGCCAGACCTATTGGCTGTCTGCCGCTCAAATGCGAGACGACCTGCTGAAACTACAACGAGATTTAGATCCGACCCGTAGTAACCAGTCGCTGCAATCGATGGTCTTGGTCGGACACAGCATGGGCGGACTGGTTTGCAAGTTACAAGCGATCGAAAGTGGCGACGATTTCTGGAATCTTGTCAGTGACCAACCGTTCCGGGACCTAAATGCGTCGGACGAAGCCCGAGAGAAGCTCAAACAGTTGCTGTTCTTTAAGCCCAATTCTGCCGTTCGCCGCGTTGTGACTATTGGTACGCCGCATCGAGGCAGCAACCTGGCCAATCAATACACTCGCTGGATTGGTCGAAGGGTCATTCGCTTACCGGCGATGTTTGTGAAAGATAACGAGAGAATTGTCAGAGCCAATCCAGGCATGTTCCGCAACACGGAACTCCTGACCGTGACCACCAGCCTCGACTCACTTTCGCCGGAATCGCGAGTGACTTCTGTAGTTCTCAATGCACGTCGGGCCGCTTGGATCAAGTACCACAATGTGATCGGGGTCGCCGGAAACGGTCCACTGACCTACACCGACGGCGACGAACAGGGAGACGGCGTAGTGAGCTTCGCGTCGGCCCGTTTGCCAAACACGACTTCGGAGCTGGTTGTGAGATCCGATCATCTCAGCGTCCACCAAGCTCCGCGAACGATCCTCGAGGTCCGCCGGATCTTGTTGGACCATCTCAATGAAATGCACATCGCCGCATCTAGCGACGAGAGAAGGCAGATTCGTTGAATGCGTCAGGGCTGAGAAGGGGGCAATTATTCCTTCTCTGGAATCAGCTCGACACAGATAACCCGATCGTCGCCACGCAAGTACATCAGCCCATGGGAGAGTATCGGCGCAGCCCAACACGGTTTCTCGAGAAGAATGTGTGGTGCCCCTGGCGTCTTGAGACCAGGCAGCATCAATGTAACTTCTTCGTACCTGTCCGGATTGACTTTGATAAGCCGCACCACGCCGTCTTCACCCTGGCAAACAAAATGGTCGTCAACGTACATCAGTGACGTACGAGTCAACCTTGGCACTTCCCATTTTACCTCGCCAGTTTTCCAGTCGATGCACCGCAATACTGCGTCGTATTCATGCCGTCCGCTGGATCCATAAAGAAAACCATCGCGGTAAATCGGTGTATTCCAATGAGCTTGAAAGGCCCGCGCACGCACGCGATCGTCGTCCTTCCAGACGACATCGTAGGCCCCTGGTCGCACATTTAACAAACTCGCACCGGGACCATACGTTTCAGAGATGAAGACTTGTGTGCCAACCACCACGGGGACGCTGGCGTTGACACTCTCAAGCGATCGTGCTCGCCATGGATATTGAAAATCAATCTTCCCATTAGCCGGGTCAAAACCCACGAGTCCGCTCCGGGCAAACGCAAAGCACCAATCACGCGAACCGATTTTCGCCAACTTGAGCGAAGCGTAACTAGCTAATTGGTCGGTGATCGAATAACGAGTTCTGCCCGTATTCTTGTCGAAAGCCACAATGCCCGAGCCGTTTCCTTTTGCCGCCCCTTGCAGGCCCAGAGGGAGCTTTGCATCGACAGGGCTACCACCGACCATCACGATCAACAGATCATTGAAGATCACTGGATTGCTTCCGACTCCGAAGAAGTTCTGGTGAACGTTGAACCGCTCCGCCGTATCAACGGCCCAGACCTTCGCCCCGTCAATGACGTCCAGACAGACAATTCGACCCTCAACGCCAAATACGTAGACACGGTTGCCGTCCACCAATGGTGAACACCTTGGGCCACCGTTGTACCCATACATGTCGCGATAATCGGTTGGATACTGATACGTCCAAATCTGCTCACCTGTCTCCGAATTCAGGCAGTGCAGTTGAACCATGTCGCCGACGCGATCAAATTGAAAGTACCTTCCACGACTAACGGTGCCGATTCCGTAGCTCTCTTTGAGAGGCCTGGTCCAGACAATTCGCAGTTCCGCACTCCAATCCGTAATGATGCCCGTTTCGAGCGACGTACTGTCACCTCGTGGACCGAGAAACACGGGCCAGTCTTCCCCTTTTTTTCGAGTGCCGAGGTCACGCAGTTCGACCACATCATCCGACTCCCCATCATTGAAAGCGGCTTCCTCAACGATATCTCCTCCACTTGGCGTATCGGTGACGGAACCCGAATCCAACTCGCCAATCGCAGTTTCGGCAGCCTCGGGATCAAGACGCGGCTGGGTGCAGCCGTTAAAAAGAAGGAAAAAATATAGAATCGAGGCGAACTCAACCGTCCGGCGGATGTGTCGTTTCATGGAATGCACCGAAAAGACCGATAGATTGATCCGGGCGGACTCAGCAAAAGGAATGGCCGTCGGCGAAGCCTGCCCACGCGACGAATGACCTGGTTTGTCGTCGGGAAAATGACGCTACGCGAGCACGACAGTATACGACCATCGGAGGTCCATTTCATCATGTTTATTGTCAATCGATTCTTGAGTATCCCAGACGATGAACTGTCGTTTTCGTACTCGCGGAGCGCGGGCCCCGGAGGCCAAAACGTTAACAAGGTCAATTCCAAGGCCACGCTACGTTGGAATGTATCCGAATCCGCAGCCCTGCCTGATCCAGTTCGGCAACGCTTCTGTGAGCAACAAACGCACCGTATCAATCAACAGGGAGTGCTCGTGATTTCCAGCCAGCGGCACCGCGAGCAGCTTCGCAACGCTCGTGATTGTCTGGAAAAACTGCGGGGTATGGTTGAGGAGGCGCTGCGTGTTCCGAAGAAACGCCGGCCAACTCGGATTCCACAGGGTGTCAAACGTCGTCGACTCGACGACAAACGACGAAAGTCAGCAACAAAACGACTACGCCAGCCACCAAACAACAACGACTAAACACGGCTTGCCCATCAGGACGTGCGGAGGCGGTTTTCAACTCGGCCAGCGTCCACGAGCATCGTCTGGAGGGCTTGATACGATTGCCGTAGCAACTCGTCGTAGTCCCACGACTCGACCTCTTCTCCCCATAATTCGATTTCAAATGACCCGTCGTAGCCAGCCTCAATCGCCTGAGTCAGGAACGCCGCAATCGGAAGGTGACCCAGCCCCGGGAGAATACGGTTGGGTTCCCACAAATTACTAGCTCCGGCATCCGCAACTTGAATGATGCTGGTCAACGGGATGAATTCGGGCAATCGTCGGAATATCTCGATATCCCCACACCATTGGTAGGTATCCAGGGCCAGCCGAAGCCATGAACTCCCGATGCTGTGAATCAACTCGACGGTCGAATCCAAGTCTGTCAAGAAAGTGCAGTCGCGGGCCCATTGAGCTTGCAAAGGTTTTAAGGCCAGACATACACCGTACTCGGCCGCAACATCGACCAATTCACCCAAGGCGGTTTGTACCAACCGCAGGGCGTGGCTATTGGTGTGGCCAGCGCGAGCCCCGGAGTAAACGATGAGGTTGGGGGCTTTGAGCAGGCTGGCGGTCTGAATCGCGTCGATAGCGTCCTCGACACTCTCCCGAAAGGAGCGTCCCTCGTGCCCCGTGAATCCGCCGGCCCACAGGAGGCTTGTGGCCGCCAGCTCGCTTTCGACGAGCAGTTCTGCGCCTTTTTCTTCACCGAAGTCGGAGAGTTTTTGCCTCCAGACGGCGATGCCGTCAAAACCGAGCTCCGACGCTCGCTGCACATCCTGTTCGAAAGACCAATGGTACGTGGTCAACTCGCTTGCGGAAATAGCGTTTGGCATCCCTGTTTTCCTGTTGAATTCCCTCTCGCAGCGTTGACTAGTATGTCGACTTGGCTCAATCGTGTAAAGAAACGTTTCTGGCAATGGTCACATCGACTGTTTGCTTGTTGAGCCATGCCGGCCACGTACGAAGCGGTGACCCGCTCACCTCACCTTTAGCGGGGTGGGGCCTTGGTGAGATCCCAGGCGGTAATCCAATCGACCTTTTGTTTTTTCAGGCCAAATTCCTTGATCAACCGTTGCTCCATGTCCGGCAAGTGCCCGGCTCCGTAGAAAATAGCGAGTTTCTTTTTGCCCCCCTTGAGCTCTTTCGTCAACGTCGCGAGCGCCTTCTTGTTCCGCTCGGTAATGATCGTCGATCCATCCTCGCCGTTAAGGGCCGCCATCGTCGATTCCATATCCTCAAACTGTTCGGCGAAAATCTGCTTGATTGTCACGTGGTCCCGACGAATCAAGGCGAACATCAGCTTGATGTCCGAGGACGAGTTCGACCTTTTCGATTGCATGGCCATGCTCTGACCCATCATCCGGAGGAACATCTTCAGGAAGCTCTCTCCACGGTCCTTCATCGACTTGGAAAACTCCTCGGGAGACATGTCGGCGTGGACAAAGTTCTTGGCGGCATAATTCACCTGATCCAGTTGAAACTCCAGCCCGAGAACGTCCTTCAGCATATTCTGCAACATGCCGACTCCCGAGCCAGATTCCAATTTGCCACCGTCCGGCACCTGGAAACCCTCTGGTGCTACCAGTTCGAACAAAACCGCATCGTAATGCTTGAATTTCTTGTTCAGCTCCGCGTAGTACTCGCGCTCACCGACGTGAACAGCGCCAATCAGGTCAACCGTAGCTGCATATTCTGCGTTCTTGGTGGACGTGTATCGAACGATCGAGGTCTGTAGGGCCTGCGGTTTCTTGTCGTTCCTTTTCACTCTGAGGAACTTTGTGCCGGGTTCTTCCTTCTTGGCCGGTTGAGCCTTCTCGGCCGTGTCTTGAGAGTCCTCGACGGCCACCTTGGGAGGATCGGGTTTGTCGCCGCTCTCTTGCCCCGGAGCACGCATTGGCGCGTGTAGGACGCCCAACAGAGCGAATGACGCGGCCACTACGCTCCAAAGGCGGCGACGAGTTGGGCAGAGTCGAACATTCATGCGATTCTCTTTTACTGTTTTGCCTATCTTCCAAAAAAACAGCTGAAGGACCACCTCCTCCTCCAGTTCTGTCAGCCATGGCATCGACGGCCGAACTTGGATCCGCGTCCGTCTTGTCAGACTATACCCGGCAATGCACCGAAGGCAAAACCACGAATTTCACGGTTTGAGTCACCTTAGGTGTGCCAAACGCCGAAATTGATTTGCGGTGCAACCCGAAGAATCGGTCCAAGCCGCACAGGCCATACCCCAATCTAGGGGATCTCTGACAGATCACAACAGGATTTTTCGGTAAGGCTTTCCTTTCTTACTCAACTTCCACAACGAGCAGATCCGATACTACCGTTGCACGAATAACATTCGCCAAGCATCGCCGTGCGGGCGTCGCTTAACGGAGTGCCAATTCACCGAAGGTGGAACAGATGTCCATTACGAAATTGATTTGCAAAGCCACGATTGTCCTGGCAGGTATCTTGCTCGCGACTCCCATGCTCCATGCTCAACGTCTTGACCAGCCGTTGTTCATCGAACCGTTGGAGTTCAACCCCGACTACCAATTCTTCGCTCCTGTCGACTTGGGCGACTTTGGCGAGAAACCGGACCATCGCACGGGTTGGTACGCTCAGTATCACCGACTGCACACGTTCATCAACCGCCCAGCCAGCGGCGCCACAGGCATACAGGGCGACTTCACGTGGGGCAACGTCTACGACATTGGCTTCATGACGGAAACTGGTAGCGGTTGGTCGGTGACCGGCACACACATCGGTGGCCCGAATGTTTTCAGTACGGTGATTCAACCTCGAATCAACCGAATCAATGACGACGACGCCGATAATGTCGGCGGGGACCCGGATGATCTCGAGCCTATATTCCCGTTCCAAGACCGGAACGACTTTCGTACCAACAGTCGAGTTTACTTCCTGAAGGACAGTATCAATGTCGCAAACATGACGGGTTTTGAATTCAACAAGACTTGGCGACTTGAACCATTTAATAACGGCAGCGTGCTCGAACCGTTCATGGGTCTGCGGTATTTCAAACTAAAAGCATTTCACCGGCGAGACACTTACATCACAACAGACGAAACGTTTGTCGACAATCCCGATCCGAACGACACGGACGTGCTCGAGAACTACACATCGACAGTTGGTGCATGGGAAAACGACATGGTTGGCGGGCAACTTGGCCTTCGCTGGGTAGAACGACGCGGACGCTGGACGATGTCCAGCCAAATGCGCGGCTTTGGTGCCCAGAATTTCCAGGCATTTGATTCACAAATCGACACAGTCCAAACTCTCTATGATGGGGTCATGGAAGGCGCCGACGTTGTATCCGAATCCTACACTCGAACTCGCACTGGGGCGACAACCAGCGAGTTTGTCTTCGGCTACGACGTACGAGCCGAGGCGGCCTTCGAACTAACACGTGATATTGCCCTCTCCGCCGGAGTCCATGTGTCACAAATCGTTCGCGGCATTGGACGCAGCAACGATGTACTAGCCAACGACCAAGGATTCACGACGGCCGGATTGCTGATCGGTCTAAACGTCAATCGCTAGACGCGACAACTCAATAGTCATCGACAGGCTCGTCTCTTGGCGAGCCTATTTTTTTTGATTCACGGCGCTGACTGAATCATGAGTCGGTGAGCAAGAAAAACAAAGAGCCCGCCATGAGTGGGCTCGTTGTCTGTCAATGGACCAGTTTTGTGTTCTAGCTCTTCGAGGTTTGCAACTCTCTCAATTCGTCCAACTCGACGCTGAGGCGATGTCGAAGTGGGCTTTCAGGTCGCAAATGATCAATAATATCTTCTGCTTTTTGCAACCTATCTTCGTCGATTTGACCGTTTTTGAACATGTTTCGGAAGCTACGCTGTACTTCGGCTTCGGTCAACAATTTGAACTCCTCCCGGTGATGAAAAAAGAGAGAGATGAGTGCATGCTTGTGGCGACACGGGCACGCGATCGACAAAGTTCATTCTATGTCAGGTCGCAATGAACGCAATACCAAAAAGCCGCCCGGACCCCAGAAAACAGCGGCAAGGTGCCGTTAGGCTTGCAATCCGACTTGCCGGGACCCTTCCTGATCATCGGCTACCCGCTGGTAATCGGGCGAGATAAACCGCAGCTCTTCCGCCAAGGCTTCGATCGTCTGTTCCACCTGTTGTTTGCTGTGGCAAGACGTCAAGAAGAAACGCAATCGGGCGGCAGCCTCTTCCACCGCTGGATAAAGGATCGGTTGTACGTTGATACGTCGAGCGAAGAGGCGTTGTGACAGCTCTAATGCGTGTATCGAGTTGCCGATGATTATCGGCACCACGGGCGTTCCGTCGCTCAAACCAGTGTTTAGGCCGCGTTCTCGGGCCATTTTAAGGAACAGTCGGGAAATCGACTGGACCTTGGCAACCCGCTCGGGCTCCTCTTCCATCAATCGAATGGACTCCAATGCGGCCGCCGCATTACTTGGCGGGAGTCCAACGCTAAACACAAAGCCGGGCGAGGTGTATTTCAGATACTCCACTAAGGCGTTTGAGCCGGCAATGTAGCCTCCACAGCTGCCAAACGACTTACTAAGCGTCCCCATCCAAAGGTCGACGTCTTTCGGATTGACCTCGAAATACTCTCCAATACCACGACCATTCGCTCCCATCGTGCCAATTGAATGCGCCTCGTCCACCATCAACAATGCACCGTGCCGCTTCTTTACCTCGATGAACCTCGGCAGGTCGGCGATGTCGCCGTCCATGCTGTAGACGCCTTCGACGGCAATCAAAACTCTTCGATAGCCGTGCCTTTCGACGGTCAGGATGCGATCGAGCTCTTCCCAATCATTGTGCGGGAACGGGCGTCGATAGGCCCCTGACATGACCGCTCCCTGAACAATGCTGTTGTGAGCCAGACCGTCATGTAGGATCAAGTCTCCCTGACTGAACAGATGCCCGATGGTCGACTCATTGGTCGAGTGACCACCGATGTAGACGATCGCATCTTCGGCTCCCAACAGGTCGGCAATCGCCCGTTCCAACGCGACATGCACGGGTTTTTGACCGGAGACCAAGCGACTGGCTGACACACTCGTTCCGTACTGTGTGACCGCTTGTCTGGCTGCTTCCATCACTCGCTCGTCACCTGACATGCCGAGATAGTTGTAGGACGAAAAGCTGATCATTTCCCGACCATTGATCACGGTCGTATCGCGCGTCACCGACTGGTGGACTGTGAAATACGGATTCAGCAATCCGGAATCCGCCATCAACTTCATCTGCAATTGCAGACGTCGATACTCGGGAAACTCAGAAAACTGATAATCGCTCGGTTTCGGCTGATAATCCTGTGGACGTGGTGGAAGGTCGTCGCCGCTGCTACGACCGTCCGCACGCGGCTCGACACCGATGTGGGTCTGAATGGCCAGCGCAACCTCTCGCACTGTTTCCGTTCCTTGCAGCACGTCTTCTGGCAGCCGCCCGCCATAGATCTCTTCCAACGTATTGGCAATCTCGAGACGCTCTAACGAATCGAGTCCAAGGTCGATGGCGATATTTGAATCCAAAGTCAACTCGTCCGCCCGCTCTTTGGCAACGGCTCGCACCTCGCGCATCACCATCTCGGCAACTCGTGGATGGACGTTCTGGCTCTCTGTTGAAGCGGCGATCATCGGTGTCTGTGGAAGCTCGTCGCCTACGAAACTGACTTTGGCCGCGCCATTGGTATCTTCCCATCCCAGCCAACTTGCCACGACGTTTAGATCGCCATTGAGAAAACCCTCACGGCACGCGTGACGTTGTATCTTTCCACTGGAAGTCGTTGGGATCGAGCCGAAGCGAACCAGCACGACAGCGTCCGGTGGCAGTTCATGAATTGCCGTAACGTCTCGGCGAATCGCGGCAACCACGTCATCCCACTGGTTGCTCCTCTTGCGTTCCACTTCAGATACAATCACCAAATGCTCGCGTCCGGCAACGTCGACAGAGAAAGCAGCCTGTGCGCCTGGCTCAAGTCGCGAACTCGACTCCAACACGGTCAGCTCGATGTCCTGCGGGTAGCGATTGACGCCTCGTACGATGATGAGGTCCTTGAGACGACCGGTGACGAAAAACTCACCGTCCCGCACGAAGCCGAGGTCGCCGGTGCGGAGGAATTTTCCGGCCTCTGGTTCATCGGCCAATTCGGCCCCAAAGGTCGCTTCCGTCGCTTCCGGCTTCTTCCAATAGCCCTGGCCGACGCACTGACTCTGAACCCAAATTTCCCCAATACAACCTGGATCTTTGCGCTTCATCGTGTCCGGATCGATAATCAGGACTGTTTCGTCGAGTATGATTCGTCCGGATGAGACCAGTTGCCGAGCGTCGAAATCGTCGGACGACGCCGTTTCAACCCGGTGAGCGTCCAATGCATCTCCGGCGAACCAGTCGATACACGGCGTCTGTTTGTTGTCACCGCCCGTAACTAATAGTGTCGTCTCCGCCATCCCGTAGCAGGGGTAACTGGCGTTCGCCAGAAAACCGTATGGGGCAAACCGCTCGGCAAATCGCTTCAGTGTGTTCGGCCGAACGGGTTCAGCTCCGTTGAAGGCAACATCCCACGTGCTCAAGTCAATGTCGGTCAGTTCGTCGTTGGCTATCTTCTCGCTGCAATGGTCATAGGCAAAGTTTGGGCCGCCACTCACGGTGACGCCAAATTTCGTGATGACCTTGAACCATCGCACTGGACGACTGAGAAAAGCGAGGGGACTCATCAAGACATTGGTGAGACCACGGAACATCGGGAAAACGAGCCCGCCGACCAAACCCATGTCGTGATAGAGTGGCAGCCAGGTGGCCCCCACGCCTTCATTGTGTGGATTGAATGAGTGGGCGATGTACTCCGAGTTTCGCACCAGATTAGCATGGCTCAACATCACACCCTTCGGCGTGCCCGTCGAACCAGATGTGTACTGCAAGACTGCCAAGTGCTCCGGCGTCAGATTGGGATCCTTCCAGGTATCCGCCGCTTCGACATCCACCTTGTCGGTGCTGACCCAATGGAGCTTTGACAACGACGACTGTTCGGAGACCATGTTTCCGATTCGTTTGAAGCAGTCCGCCACCGTGAACGCGGCAGCCGCCGATGCGTCTTCGGTAATCGCCAGAATGCGGCCCATGTTTCGATTTCGCCGAGGCGGAAAAGCCGGAACCGCTGTGCAGCCCGCAAATAGACAGCCGAAAAAACCGGCTGCGAAATCGAGCGATGAATCGGCGGTGCCTCGCTCCTGAGGTAATCGGCCGGATAGAGCATCAACACTCGTTCGCCAGAGAGTCCGGCCTTCTGCAACTCGGCTGCGATGGCTTGAGCTTTACGAGCCAACTCGGCGTACGTGACCGACAACTCCAACGTTTCGCCATCGGTAAACCGATACGCCACGACGTCACTTTTCTCCTCGCCCCAAAAGCGAACGACGTCGACCAAATGGGTGGAGGGAGGTTTGTTGGGACCGCGAGTCACTACATTCACCAATTCAACGATTCACCAAATCAATGTTCAAACTACTAAAGAGGCGAAGGTAGCGGCAGTTACCCACCGTACCCCCGTTCAGGATCCACAGGAAAAATGGGCGCAAGGTTCCTAGCCTAACATGCCAGCTGATTTGCTTCAATTATCAACCCTCACGAGCCCATTCAATTCAAGTCGAAATCTCGCCCGACGGACGGGAAAGAATGATTCCATGCACCGGAGTATCGGCACGCGTTGGCACCATCGGTTGCCGTTGTGATTTTGCTCTCAGCACCGTAACAAACGTTACGCATCGCGCGGTCGGCACAGGCCCGGCCAAACCCCAGGTCGAGCGTGTACAGTCCCCGCTATCGCGCCAGACCAACCTCCCCAAAGAGGGCTGTCGTGCACCGTTTCTCTGTCATCCCACTAGTTTCGCACGCCGCCAGGAAAATGACAGGCTAAATTATCACAGCGACGGAAAGAAATACGTCGAATTTCCAGCCCAGAATCGCTATCTATTTGTCAGCGGGGAACGATTATGTCGGATGCGCTAAAAATTCAACTCGCAGGGACTCTCTCCCAGAGTTTGCGCCGTGGGCTCAATGAGATGTATGTATTCCACCTCGTTTCAGCTACTGCTACCGAGTGGAATAACGGGATATCTCAAGCCAATCTGGTGCTCGTCGATTACGATCTCTGGATGGCGACCGATGATCAGAGAAGAAAATCCATACGGAACCGGGCTCCGGCGATCGTTGTCATCCTAGTCACCGATTTGTCAGGCGAAGAACAGGCGTTGTCGCGGCTGAGTATTGATGCGGACGACTATCTGCTCTCCGATGCAAGTACGGCCGAGATCGCCAGGACGATTCGGCACGCTCGACACCACCGTTCGATGGCGTTGCTGTTACACGACACTCAACGGAAACTGGCTCAGGCGCACAAGCGATCGAGCCAACTAATGAGTGTCGGGCCAACCTATCGAATTGGCGTCGCTGGCGAATCGCAGCTTGTGCGACCCAGTCGCCGCGAGACGACCGTTTCGGACGAGGTCTTCTAGATACCTATTCGGCCCAATTCAAACCGGTTTGGTCTTGCACTCTGACAACGTATTCGCCAAGTAAACCGCCGATAATATCCCACCCCTCGGGGCGCCGCACTTCGATATCGCCGTGCGAGTTGACTCGCACGATGGTCGATGCTTCGACACCGGCCTCGCGCAGTCCGTCTGCGTGAATTTCACCATCGTTGATGATCTTGTCGAGCGTAACGCCCGTCATCTCGATAAATTTCATGTCCAGTCTGCTTCCGAGAAGAAGTCGAACAATAAAGATAAGCTGGCGGTCGATTTGGCGAATCGGCCGGCGACACCTATGATAATAGACGCTTTCGTCCGGTCGGTGAATTGCGTCCTTGTTATTGTGACCATTTTGCTTGAATTAGCTTTTGCCGGTTCGCCCGAAAGCACACACAGTTTCATCGCACAAACACGGCCGCGATCTGCTCAGCACTAACGAGGAATCACGATGGCGAAAAGCTATTTGACGCTACAAAAAACGGAAGGATATGTGGTCGTCGCCGCGGCGCAAATCTATGGAGCCCTGATCCAATCGGGACAGGCCTCCACGGGCGATGAGGATCAAGCCATGCAGCGAGCGATTCGAGACGCGATCCGGATTGCCAAGTCGGTCGACACGGCGATTATCGCCGAAGGCGAAATGGACGACTAGGCCCGTCACTACTGAGATGACGGCTTGCGAAGATGAGTCATAGCGTGCTGGTACGTGTAGGCGACGACTTTCCACCGCTCGTCCTCCCACCGCAGTGTCAGTTCAAATGCGATCGGCGCCCTGTTTTGATTCACTTCGACTACTGCGTTGAGCTTAATCTCAGATTCGGCGGGATTGCGGTCGCGGAAAACTAGAATCTCATGGATCTTCGTGATCCGCGCAGTTCGAACGATGTAATGACGGAGGTCGCTCTGGACCCTCTCACGCGTTTCGTCCGCATCGGAATGCACATGCGTCAGGATCGCAGAAACGTCACCACTCTGCACGTCAGCCGCGATCTGCTCCAGTTGAGCCGTGATTTGCTCACGGTCCGTGACGACCAATTGCTCGGCGGCTACTCCACCCACCGTAAGTAATAACATGAGGATAGTGGCCCACAGCAGGGCTCGATGAGTCGTCTTGACCCAGGCCATCGCTGAAGCTGCAGTGAGTGGAACTCCAATGAGTAGCACGTACAGAGATTCTTCGAGTAACCAGGTCATGGTGTTGTTTCCTGGGGCGTTTGAGTACTGACCATGCGTTTTCCGAACACGCGGAAAAAGACGACGGTGATCACCAACCACAGAATGACGAACAGCGGCCGCAAAGAAATCCCCGGAGAAGAAGAAACAGAGGCTCGCTCGGACGACTGGGCAACCGAACCCTCGGCGATGCCATCTTGAGCCTTGTCTTGCGCCGCCCGTATGCGGCCTTGATTGTTTCGATCCAGCTGACCTTGCCGGGCCTCATACTTCGGTCCCATCAAGATCAACGCGATCAATCCGCCACAAGCAAACACGTATCCCCAAAACCAAGGAGAGTCCGAAATTGGCGAGGAACACACCTCACTTGACTGTTGGCTCATGCGCGACTGCCTTTCCGCTAAGTTGACTTGCGGACGACTGTTTCGCCTCAACAACAATCTACCGCATTGGCGCCCTGGGCCACAACTTTGGCGTTCCGAATTTGGTCAGAAGTGAGTCCGGTGGTCCGACCCAAGTCGCCGACTTGAGGCGGAGGGATTTTTCTACCTCTTGGGAAACAACGGCCCGCCATAGATGGCAGCTGGTCCAAGCTGCTCTTCGATTCGCAACAGTTGATTGTACTTTGCCATGCGGTCGCTTCGCGAAGCGGAACCCGTCTTGATCTGTCCCGTACAAAACGCGACGGCCAAATCGGCAATGGTTGAATCCTCTGTTTCACCCGAACGGTGGCTCGTAACGCTCGAGTAACCGTTGCGGTTGGCCAATTGAATTGCCGCGATCGTCTCGGTAAGTGTGCCGATCTGGTTGACTTTGATCAGGATGCTATTTGCAATCCCCTCGCGAATGCCGCGGCTAAGTCGGTCAGTGTTTGTAACGAACAGGTCGTCTCCAACTAACTGAACTCTGTCGCCAATTTTATCGGTGAGCAGTTTCCACCCGGCCCAATCGTCTTCGCTGCAACCGTCTTCGACAGAACAGATCGGGTACTTACCGACCC
>DUDC01000043.1:0-24041 GCA_012959465.1 Planctomycetaceae bacterium | reverse complement strand
TTCCATCGATTGTGTAGGTACCTTTGTCCGTGTCGTACAGCTCGGTGGCGGCCACGTCCAATGCGATCCACACTTGCTCTCCCGCCTTATAACCAGCCTTTTCAATCGCCTCCATGATCAAGTCGAGTGCCTCGGCGTTGCTGCCCAAATCGGGTGCGAATCCACCTTCATCACCGACCGCGGTATTCAATCCCTTACTATTCAGGACTTTCTTCAGATGGTGGAAGATCTCGACCCCGCAACGCAATCCATCACTAAACCGTTCGAAGCCTAAGGGCATCACCATGAATTCTTGAACGTCGACGGAGTTGTCTGCGTGTTCACCACCGTTGACAATATTCATCATTGGGGCTGGCAATAAGTTGGCACCGACTCCGCCTAGATACCGATACAACGGCTGGTTCGTGTAGGTGGCAGCCGCCCGCGCAACCGCTAGCGAAACGCCCAACATCGCATTCGCGCCGAGGTTTTTTTTGTTCGGAGTTCCGTCCAAATCCAGCATCGCCTGGTCGATGTCCTGTTGTTCCAGGGCATCGGCACCCATCAGGTGCTCGGCAATTTGCTCGTTGATGTTGTCGACCGCTTTGGTGACGCCCTTGCCCTGGTACACATCCTCATCGCCATCACGAAGTTCCCAAGCCTCATGAGCTCCGGTGCTCGCTCCGCTGGGAACAGCGGCGCGGCCCTGCGATCCATCGGCCAACCAAACATCGACTTCCACCGTAGGATTCCCACGGCTGTCCAAAATCTGACGACCGACAATGTCACTGATATAACTCATGGCAAAATACCTACTTACATCACACGAGGGTCCGGGAAATTCGATGGCGAAGGCCCGTGAAAGGACCCGATGGACGCCGACGACGGAGGGCATTGTGGCTGATTTACCGAGAATTGACTAGGAGCCCATGACCCTCCACTAGTGAATACGACCGGTGTCCGTTACTCTCAATCAGCAGTTGCCTATCTCCCCAAGATGCTGTGCTGCCACCGCAAAATGCCAGGGAGCCGAATAGGTCCGCTGGTCAAAGACACGACATGCTGATCAGCCTGCACATCATGGAGCTGTTAGTTTTGTTCACAGGTCTCGTAGAAACCGCTGGTACGATAACCGCCATCCATCCCGACGGCCCCGGTATTCGACTGATCATCCAATCATCGCTCATCGCGAACGATGCGCAGGTGGGGGACAGCGTATGTGTAAGTGGTTGCTGCTTGACAGTCGTTCAAAACGACGACGAAGGACTGCACTTTCAGGCTGGTGAGGAGACACTTCGACTCACCACCTTGGGACGATATGAGTCTGGGCAGAGGATTAACCTGGAGCGATCTTTGCGAGTCGGAGATCGCATGGGCGGGCATTTCGTCACCGGTCACGTCGATGGTTTAGGGACGGTGAGATCCCGAGAAGACAATCTGGAATGGTCCAAGTTCTGGTTTGACGCCCCGAGGAAACTACTCCCGTTTATCGCCTCGAAAGGCTCGATCACCGTGGACGGTGTGAGCCTGACGATCGTCGACGTGGACGATAATGGGTTCAGTGTGGCTCTCATTCCACACACGTTGACATCGACCACATTAGGTCAACAAGTGTTGGGTGATCGAATCAATCTAGAGACCGATATTTTGGCAAAGTACGTTACTCAATCGAGACAGTTCGACGAATGAATCAGCGTCAAACAGCATCCTTCCTAAAACGCAAGCTCCACGAAATCGGTGTCTCGCCATCATCGCGGCATGGTCAGAACTTTCTAATCGACCTGAATCTCGTCGAGTTGCTGGCACGAACCGCGGCAATTGGGCCAGACGACGTCGTGCTAGAAGTCGGCACCGGAACCGGTTCGCTCACCTGCATGTTCGCCGATCAGGCGGCTGCTGTGGTGACGGTAGAAATCGATGCCAACCTGCACGCGTTGGCGTCCGAAGTATTAGTTGGCCGCGACAACGTCGTCATGCTTCACCAGGACGCACTCAAGAACAAAAACCAAATCCACGCGAATGTCCTGACTGCAGTAGCGGACGCGTTGGCCGCCGGAACGGACCGGAAATTCAAGTTGGCGGCAAACCTGCCCTACAGTATCGCCACTCCGTTGATTTCCAATTTACTGCTCGAAGCAACGGCACCAATATCGATGACGGTCACGATCCAAAAGGAACTTGCCGACCGGATCGTGGCCAAGCCACGCACGAAGGATTACAGCGCCTTGAGTGTATGGGTACAAAACACCTGCCGAGCGGAAATCGTTCGCATCATGCCTCCAACCGTCTTCTGGCCACGCCCCAAAGTCGACTCCGCAATCATTCATATCAATGTAGATGAAGAGAAACGATCCGCATTGCGGGACCTAAAGTTCTTCCACGAGTTCGTTCGAGCCATGTTCTTCCACCGACGCAAGTTCCTTCGTAGCGAACTGCTCAGCGCATTTAAAAAGACGCTAGACAAACCTCAGGTCGATTCCATCATGGAGGAAATGCAGATCTCCATGAAAGCCCGTGCAGAAGAGCTCGAGCCTCATCAGTTTGTTGAACTGTGCCACGCGGTCCTCGATCGCATTCCAGAGAACTTTAAGATCCTCTGACCGCCGGCCCCAATCGGGATACGGAGCGGAATACGGACGATACGGGAATCACCATTCGCCGTAGGGTCGAACCGGGTGGTTGCCCCGGCCCGATTTAGTTGTTAGCGGGGCGATTCACCATCAATTGTGAGGATCCTGCGTCATATTCGTACGTCTGTCCGAAGGGCAACTCGGGAAGTCGGATCATTTGCTCCTTCATAAGCTGCATGAAGTCGTCATGCGTCTTGGGAAAATGGCCGTTGGAGGCTCTGTAGAGATTCATGGCTTGCGGAACTTGGATCTTAAACACGGCCGCCTGCCGGAACGCGAATAACGACGCTGCGGGCTGGGCAATCATTCGTTTGATCCCGCCGGCTTTCGCATTTTCGATGGTCTTTCGGCCCTGCTTGCCAACACCGACGTCCGCTGGCACACGTGTGTCATTCGTTGTCGCTCGAGTATCAATGTTGGACGGGTCATGGGAACTGCTACCGGTTTCCAAACCCAGGCTAACTCCACTGCGCGCCGCCATCCGATTAACTCCACCAACCTCGTTGACGGATCCGCTGTCGTTGCCGTGAGACGGTGTTTCGTTTTCCACGGAGTCGTTATTTGCCAACTCACCGGCATTGCCAGTCTCCGTTTGAGAGTCTGCCTGCTGCGGTGGGTCACATCCTAAACAAGGCACCAAAGCGAACAGCAGACCGACGACAAGAGAATTTTTTTTCATCGGAAGAGACTCCACCTTGCGGATTGATTAGGCCACGATTGACCGGACGGCTGCGCTCATTATGCCAGCCCCGCACGACAGAAGCCAGTCTCATCGTTTGAGTGCAAGTGGAATGAAAACGGAAATCCGTCTCCAAGGCAATCAGCTCGCCGAAAGTGACCTACTCCCCAACCAACCGGGTGGTCTTCAAAGACCAGCTCTTCATCTCGGACGTGAATTCGTGCTGCGTCATGTCAAAACTCAGGGGTGTGATCGTGACGTGTCCTGCGGCCAACGCCGTGAGATCGGTCAATTCAGGGGTTGGCTCAGGTGGCGGATCGTTTGTGGCCCAATAGTAGGTCCGCCCCTTGGGATCCTGCCGTTTAATAAAGTGCTGACCATAGCGAGCAACACCCATCGGCACGACCTGCACATCAGCCGTGCCTCGTTGAACGGCCGCCGTGGGAATGTTGATGCTAAAAAGCCGCCCATTCACCACATCGTCGCGACTCAACAACTGTTCAATCAGTTCGCGAGCCCAGCGGGCAGCTCGAGCAAATTGAGCGTGATCGTCGTACTCCAGGGAGACGGCGACGCTGGTAATGCCGAAGAACGCTCCCTCGATGGCGGCTGCAACAGTTCCGGAGTAGAGAACATTAATGCCGGCGTTCAGACCGCCGTTGATCCCACTGACAATCAGATCGGGCTTTTGACGGCACAACTCGAAAACGCCGATTTTCACGCAATCGGCCGGGCTGCCCTCAACCGCCCAACCACGATGCTGTGCCGGCTCTTGACCGCCGTCTTTGAACATCTCCTTGCAGACCAAAGGAGACAGGAATGTAATGGAGTGCGACACCCCGCTCTGTTCCGTCGCGGGAGCGACGATATCGACCTCTCCCAGTTTTCGCAACTCGTGCTCCAGGGCAGCCAACCCGGGAGCAAAAATGCCATCATCGTTGGTGACGAGGATATGCACAGGAACTCCTCTGTTACTTGAAACTCCGAAAAACCGACTTGATCGGACATCGTAGCAGGAAAAAAGAAGCAGCGGACAAGGGGGTCGAATGATGGACGGGACAGCACATCAAGGCGGCAATGTGGCCACCTTTCGGTTCTTTCCTCGCGGGATATAATGTGCGGTTTGGCCTTGAGAGCTCCACCATTTTGGGACGGAGTTTTCGGTGTTTGTCGGAACCTTTGCCAAAGTGTCCCCAACCGCATTCGCAGCGATCGCCAATGTGGAGTACGAAATCCCATGCCACAATCGGCCCCCCAAGCACCATCCACCGCCACTGAGGTCGCCAGGGAACATGTCCTGGTCCTCGATTTTGGTTCACAATACGCCCAGCTGATCGCTCGACGCGTGCGAGAGCAAAACGTGTATTGTGAAATCGTTCGGCACGATATTGCGGCCGAGCAGATTCGCGCTCGAGGTGCCATGGGCCTGATTCTGTCTGGTGGCCCATCCAGCGTGTACGAAGATGGCGCGCCCCGATGCGATCCAGCGATATTCGAACTCGGCATCCCCATTCTGGGCATCTGTTACGGAATGCAGTTGGCCTGTGAAGTTCTGGGCGGCGAGGTCGGCCGCACTGAGTCACGAGAATATGGGCGGGCCGATTGCCTGATTCAGTCGGACGATGTGCTGTTTCGGGAAGTTTCGCCCGAGACCGTGGTCTGGATGAGTCATGGCGATCAGGTTTCGTCGGTATCGGACCAGTTCAAGCCGTTAGCTACCACAGGCACGTGCCCCATCGCGGCCATCAAACACGTCGATCTGCCCGTTTATGGTCTGCAGTTTCATCCGGAAGTGACGCACACTTCCGAGGGCCGCGCCGTGCTGAAGAACTTCGTGCTCGGTGTCTGCCATTGTCGAGGTCTGTGGCGGCTACGAGATTTTGCCGAAGAGATGATCGTCAAACTACGTGAGGAGATTGGTGATCATCAGGTCATTTGCGGCCTGTCGGGTGGTGTTGATTCCGCAGTGACGGCGGCGATGCTCTGTCGCGCCGTCGGGAGTCAGGTCTCGTGCATTCTTGTCGACAACGGCCTATTGCGGGCCAACGAGCAACAACTGGTCATCGATGCGTTTCAGGAACACTTCCAAACGCACCTGCGAGTCGTCGATGGCGAGGAACGATTCCTCAATGCCCTGGCCGGAGTGACCGAACCACAGGAAAAACGACGCCGCATCGGGCACGCATTCATCGAGTGTTTTCGAGACGAAGCGGAAAAGATTGATGGTGCCCATTTTCTAGCACAGGGCACGTTGTATCCGGATGTCATCGAGAGTGGTGCAGCTCCGGACGGTCCGGCCGCCACCATCAAGTTACATCACAACGTCGGTGGATTGCCCGAAGAGCTGGGTTTTGACCTCATTGAACCGCTGCGTGACCTGTTTAAGGACGAAGTCCGGCAACTCGGCCTTGAGCTCGGCCTTCCGGAGGCATTGGTCTGGCGACACCCGTTCCCAGGACCCGGTTTGGCAGTTCGCTGCCTCGGTGAAGTGACGAAGGATAAGCTGAAGGTACTCCGAGAAGCGGATGCCATTGTCGTGGACGAGATCACCAAATACGGCCTCTACCGTGATACAGCTCAGGCCTTTGCCGTACTGCTGCCCGTTCAAAGCGTCGGCGTCATGGGGGATGCTCGCACCTATGACAACGCCATCGCCGTCCGCTGCGTTGACACCAACGACTTTATGACAGCCGATTGGAGCCGACTCCCCTACGATTTGCTGGCAAGCATCTCAACTCGGATCATCAACGAGGTGCGTGGAATCAACCGAGTCTGCTACGACATTAGCTCCAAGCCACCGGCCACAATCGAATGGGAATAAGATCAGGATGAATCGACAGTACATCTTTACCATCGAACGATTGACCAAAAAACACGGTCAACGCGAGGTGCTTAAGGACATCTGGTTAGCTTTTTACCCAGGTGCAAAGATCGGAGTGCTGGGGCGAAACGGTTCCGGAAAAAGTACCCTCCTGCGGATCATGGCCGGCGAAGACACGGACTTTGACGGTGAAGCCCGTTTGACGAAGGGTTTTACTCGCGGCTACTTGCCTCAAGAACCTCGTCTTAACCCGGACAAGGATGTCTGGGGCAACGTCGAAGAGGCGGTCGCGGCGCGGCGCGCTGTGCTGGATCGCTACAACGAAATCAGTGTGCAGTTGGGCGAGCCGATAGACGACGACCAAATGCAGAAGCTGTGCGACGAAATGGCCCGGCTGCAAGACGGAATCGAAGCCACCAACGGCTGGGACCTCGACCGAGAGATCGAAATCGCGATGGAGGTAATGAACCTTCCGCCACGAGATGCCGATGTCTCGATCTTGTCTGGCGGTGAGCGGCGACGTGTGGCGCTTTGTCAACTACTCTTGCGGCGCCCCGACCTTCTCCTATTGGATGAACCGACAAACCACTTGGACGCGGATGCCGTTGCCTGGCTTGAACGCCACTTGGCGGAATACAGTGGCACCGTTGTGGCGGTTACCCATGACCGTTACTTTCTCGACAATGTCGCCCAATGGATCCTCGAATTAGACAGAGGCGAAGGCCACCCGTTTGAGGGAAATTACTCGTCGTGGCTGGAGCAAAAACAGGCGCGATTGGAACACGAGGAAAAAGCGTCCACCGCGCGAAAGAGAACCTTAGCTCGAGAACTGGAATGGGTCCGCATGGCGCCTCGAGCCCGCCAAGCGAAGAACAAAGCAAGACTGAAGGCTTATGAACAACTAGCTCAAGCCGAGTTCCAGGATCGCAGCGACGAACTGGAGATTCAAATACCGCCGGGCAAACCACTTGGCGAACTGGTCGTTCAATGCCAGAACGTCCAGAAGGGTTTTGAAGACCGTCTTTTGATGGAAGACCTGACATTTCGGCTACCCCCGGGCGGCATTGTCGGAATCATTGGTGCCAATGGAGCTGGGAAAACCACGTTGTTTCGCATGATTACCGGTCAGGAAAAACACGATAGCGGGGACTTTCGAGTCGGTGAGACCGTCGAACTCGGCTATGTCGACCAAGACCGAGATGCATTGAAGGCCGAAAAGACGGTCTTCGAAGAGATCTCGGGTGGTCACGAAACCCTCGAAATGGGCGGACGAAAAATCAATGCCCGCGCCTACGTATCGCGTTTCAACTTTCGCGGTACGGACCAGGAGAAGCAAGTAGGCAATCTTTCTGGGGGTGAACGAAATCGGGTCCATTTGGCAAAGTTGCTTCGACGCGGCTCGAACCTATTATTACTGGACGAACCTACCAACGACCTGGATGTGGATACACTGCGAGCCCTGGAAGAGGCGATCCTGAATTACGCCGGTTGTGTCGTCGTCATTAGCCATGACCGCTGGTTCCTTGATCGCGTCGCGACCCACATACTTGCCTTTGAAGGCGATGCCTATGTTCATTGGTGCGAAGGGAACTTCGACACCTACGAACAGCAACGGCGAGAGCGGCTGGGGATCGACGCAGCAGCGCCGAAGCGTTTTCGCTACAAACGACTTCAACAGTAGGCCGCTTGACCAACGTCCGGGGAACGATTATCACGGTCCGCTGGCGACATCAAATCATAAAGGGAAAGATCATGACCATTTTACGCATCGGTTCCAACAGCAAGTACGCCGCCGGTTGGGACGCCGCTTTTCCTAGCAAGAAATCGGCCAAGAAAAAAATCACCACCGTCAAAGTAAAAGGCGGCACGAAGAAAAAGACCGCCAGGAAAAAATCGACCAAGAAAAAAACCACCACCGTCAAAGTGAAAGGCGGCACGAAGAAAGTGGCGAAGAAAAAGACCGCCAGGAAAAAATCGTAGGCCCATTTGTGAGTGTGGCAATCGACTCACTTCCTGGTGCTTCTCGCCTGTATTGCTGGCTCGTCAGGCGTCATGCGCGAGAGAGGTAATCACCGTTGCGAGTGTCGACCTTGATTCGCTCTCCTTGCGATAGGTACTCGGGGACCTGAACAACCAAACCGGTCACTAGGGTCGCCGGTTTAGTACGACCGGTCGCCGAATTTCCTTTCACGCCGGGATCGCATTCGGTAATTTCCAATTCGACGGCCGTGGGCAGTTGCAAGCCGATGCACTCATCGTTGTAGATCAGTGCCAACATTCCCTCAAGTTCCTCGGTCATGTACGGCAGCTCGTTATCAACCAATGGGAGTTCCAGAGAGTATTGGTTGTAGTCGGCTTCGTCGATCAAATGCACATGCGCTGGGTCACGGTACATCAGCTTGACGGACCTGCGTTCAAAGTCGGCCTCATCCAGTGATTCGGTTCCCTTGAGCGTGATATCGGTCTTCTGACGTGTAACGAGATTACGTCCGCGATACTTGTAAAGGGTCGCAGCGCCCCGTGCGGACGGTGTTTGAACAGTGATGGATTCAATCAATACTGGGGCATCGTTGTAGTTGACGATATTGCCGTTCTTGATCTCTTTTGCCAGCATGCCGCGAAGCTCCTGAGGCTAGAATCTAGAGGATGGTACTCGACTGAGGGTCAATGGCAACGCCATCGCAAAAGTCGGCCAGCAGACTGAGAACACACAACACGGTCCCAGGATCGAGTAATTCGTCCTCTTCAGATAGGTCGGGATCCCAAACCGTCTCTTCAAAGTGGAAGATCTCGAATCGAGCATCGAACGCCTTGATTCGCCTTAATTGCTCCTTCTCGCTTTCGTCATTCACGTTGACCGCCAGCTCGCTGTAAAGTTCTTCTCGCTGTTCCAAGACATCGTTTCCGCTCGAGTAAACGATGTCCATTGCCGCGTTGTCTTCATCAGCGATCAGAGTCAAGGACTCAAACCCCGACTCGTCGTCACCTCGTGTTTCTCGGATTTCAACATTGCCCCCCAAATCCGCCAAGACCTTTTTCATGGCAGCAACGGTCGGACGGTTAGTTGCGTGAAACATCACGAAAAACGTCTCCCGCCAGCGGTATCGGTCATTCTCAAAAAGCGACATGATGGGTGTCCGTTTGGTTAGTCAACGTGCAGACATTGCGGAGACAGACCTGAGCTACCATTCTGTTTCATCGCCACCGCGCCACTGCTGAAGGGCGGAAACGGCGCCGTCTCGGTCCCGACGGCTGCCATAAAGCGATTCACCAAGAGCAAGTCGTATTTCGTACAGCCCCTCGGCTGTACATTCTTCGTCGCCACAAAAGTGAGGTGTCTCGGCAATCCACAGGATGTTGTAAAGCGGGACGTGTTTGTCATCAATCCGACAAGTAATGGCTGGCCGTTCATTCACAGTCCATATCTCCTTCGTAGTGCCACCGTGCGTTAGGCATTCTCTGCACCCAATTGTTTCGAGCGCTCGGCAGCCGCTCGCACGGCTTCCATCAATGCGGCCCGCAAACCGTGATTTTCCAACGCCTCAAGGCCGGCGATTGTCGTCCCACCAGGGCTGGCAACTCGATCCTTCAACTCACCGGGATGCAGGCCTGTCTTCAACACCATTTCGGCCGCGCCTTTGAGCGTTTGAGCCGCCAGTTCAGTCGCAATGGCACGGGGCAAGCCCATTAAGACCCCTCCATCGCTCAAGGCTTCGATCATCTGATATACGAAGGCGGGTCCCGATCCAGACAACCCGGTGACCGCATCCAAAAGCGTCTCCGGAACCACATGTGCGTGACTAACCGACTCGAGCAACTGTTTGACTTGAGCCACGTCCTGCTCCGTCGCAGAAGGTCCCGCCGCAACTCCACAGGCCCCCATCTGGACCATACATGGCGTGTTGGGCATGACGCGGATCCAGCGACACTCACCAAGCAAACCGGCCAATCGGTTCAACGAAGCTCCGGCAACGATGGAAATCAGCAGGTGTTTGGACGACAGACAATTTTCCAGCGGTTGGCATGCTGCCGACAAAAAATGCGGCTTGACGGCGATGAAAATCAGGTCACATTCAGCGAGTTGACTGGCTTCATCGATCAAATGAGCTGCACCGACTGCCGTGGAGAACTTCTCTCGCGCCATCGCGGATGGATCGTACGCCGAAATAGACGACCCGTCGATGATTCCGGACGAGACGAATCCAGCGGCAAGCGCCGTCGCCATCTGTCCAGCACCACAGAAACCAATTCGATTCATCAACAGATCTCCAAAGGGAAGAGTCGACGTAATTAACATCGTAATTTCGATGGCACACGTCTTGGATTTTTTCCAATTGGATTGTACTTTTGACGCTCCACCTGTGGGAGGGTAAGTCAGAAGTCAATCGTCAGCGGCCGAGTGTTTTGATGGGCCAAACACGCGTTGCCAGGACGAGTTTTAAAGGTATACTGCGAGTTTCCCACGCGAAGTCCGTCTTCCCCCCACTCATTCTCGGTCGACACATTCGCGGCTCTAAACCCTTTGCCGCCAAGAATATACGTCACAAGAGGACACAGACAATGTCTCAGATCTGCGAAGTTTGCGGCAAACGCCCGTTGGTTGGTAACAGCGTAGAAACCCGCGGTAAGGCCAAGTATTTGGGCGGTGTGGGTACAAAGATCACCGGAATCACAAAAAGGACCTTCAAGCCGAACTTGCAACGTGTCAAGGTGACGACAACGACGGGCGCCACCAAGACGATGCGCGTTTGTACTTCGTGCCTACGAAGTGGCAGCGTTCGCCGGGCGGTACGCAAGAAGCCCTTCTCCTTGGGTCAGAAAAAAGCGAAGAGCTAGGCAATGGCTTTTTCGCACGATGAAGTGCTCAAAGTAGCTCGTTTGGCACAGCTTGATTTGGCCCAGGAAGAAGTGGAGACGTTCGCTGCACAATTAGGCCACATCGTGCAGTACATCGAGCAACTTGATGAACTGGACACGACCGACGTCGAGCCCATGGCGCATGGTGCGGGTGTCACTAACGTTTTTCGCGAAGACCAGGTCCAACCGTCGCTGGACCGCGAGGCGGCCCTAGCGAATGCCCCCAATCGGGACGCCGAGTGTTTTCGAGTTCCACCAGTGCTGTAGCCGCACTTTCCGCCACCAAAGGTTGACGATGTCATTGCTACAACACTCTGCGACCGACTTGCTTTCACTCTTGCAGTCGGGTGACGTAACATCACAGCAAGTAGTGCAGGCATATTCGGATCGGGCAGCGACGGTCGAAGATCAAGTTCACGCTATTCTGCAGCCTACTTGGGAATCGGCGTTGGAGCGGGCGGAAGAAATCGATCGCCGCAGATCAGCCGGTGAATTGCTGGGAAGTCTCGCTGGACTCCCCGTAGCGGTGAAGGACATTCTTTGCACTGACGACTTTCCGACCACTTGCGGGTCAAAAATACTGGAGACATTCCGCCCCCCATACAATGCGACCGTGATTGAGAAACTGCGTGCCGCGGACGCAATCCTTGTGGGCAAGACGAATCTCGATGAATTCGCGATGGGCAGTTCGACCGAAAACTCAGCGTTTGGTCCGACGCACAATCCATGGGATTTGACACGAGTCCCCGGCGGTTCAAGCGGAGGATCTGCAGCCAGCGTATCGGCGGACCTGGCGCCGCTGGCCATTGGAACGGATACCGGCGGGTCAATACGACAACCGGCGGCCTTTTGCGGCGTGACGGGTTTGAAACCGACCTACGGTCGAGTGAGTCGCTACGGATTGGTCGCCTTCGCCAGCAGCCTAGACCAAGCGGGGCCATTCGCCCGATCCGCACAAGACACAGCACTGTTGTTGGATGCAATATCCGGCCACGACGCGCGAGACAGTACGTCGGCGAACCGTCCGCCAACGAGTGCTTTCGCAGAAGTCGAACAACCACTAGAGTCATTGCGAGTTGGAGTGATCCGCGAGCAGCTGGGCGAGGGGGTCGACGACGAGATTCGTGTGGCGGTGGAGGCGTCGCTGCAAGCTTTCCAGCAGATGGGTGCGTCACTGATCGACGTGCAGCTACCGCACGCAAGATACGCTGTTGCCACGTACTATATCGTCGCGCCGTGCGAGGCATCGGGGAATTTGGCACGCTACGACGGTGCCCACTACGGGCTTCGGGTCGAGAGCCCGGAACTCGGTTCGATGTACTCCGCCAGCCGCGCGCGTGGACTAGGTGAGGAAGTCAAACGCCGCATCATGCTGGGCACTTTTGCGCTCAGCTCCGGCTACAACAGCCGCTATTACTTAAAGTCACTGCAAGTACGTCGCCTGATTCGTAACGACTACGATCAGGCATTCGAAAATGTCGACTTGTTGCTGGGCCCAACAACGCCGACCACGGCATTTCGTATTGGCGAGAAGTCCGACGACCCACTGTCGATGTACCTGGGTGACTTATTTACCGTCGGGACGAACCTAGCAGGAATTAGCGGCCTGAGTATTCCCTGTGGCTTTTCGGCAGCCGGCTTGCCCATTGGTTTACACCTGCAAGGTCCGGCATTCTCGGAGACCACGTTACTCCGCGCTGCACACATGTACCAGTCGGTAACCGACTGGCATGCACGGAGGCCACCGCTGTGAGCGATGCCGACATTGTGCTAGTGATCGGCTTGGAAGTGCATGTGCAATTGCAGACAGCAAGCAAGCTGTTCTGCGGTTGCTCGACAAAGTTCGGGCAACCGCCCAACACTCAAACATGTCCCGTTTGCTTAGGCCTTCCGGGTGCATTGCCGGTGTTAAACAAAGAGGCTTTCCGCCTTGGTGCCATCGCTGGTTTGGCCCTCAACTGTAAAATCTCGCCGATCATGAAATGGGATCGCAAGAACTATTTCTATCCGGATCTTCCCAAAGGATATCAGATCAGCCAGTTCGACCTGCCCTTGGCTTACGAGGGCTACTTGGAGACGTTGCCCGAAGGTGGTGAACCAAAGACGATCCGCATCATTCGCGCCCATTTGGAAGAAGACGCTGGAAAGAGTATGCACGATGAAGCGGCTGGCACGAGTGATAGCCGCATCGATCTCAACCGCACGGGCACGCCTTTGCTAGAGATCGTCAGCGAGCCGGACCTGCGTTCATCGCAAGAGGCGCGAGCCTATTTGGATGAACTGAAACTGCTGATGACCTATCTGGCTGTTTCCGACTGCAACATGCAGGAAGGAAGTCTTCGGGTCGACGCAAATGTCAATCTACACATTCCAGGCCCTGACGGCGTGATCGCAACGCCAATCGTTGAGATCAAGAACCTCAACAGTTTCCGAGCTGTCGAAAGGGCAATCGACTATGAGGCCGCCCGCCAAATCGACGAATGGGAAGACCGCGGCCTTCGACTTGGGGAGGCGCCCAAACGTACGTTCGGCTGGGACGATCAGAAAGAGCGGACGGTCGAACAGCGGCAAAAGGAAGAATCGAGTGACTACCGATACTTCCCCGATCCTGATCTCGTGCCAGTGACGGTAACGACGCAGTTTGTAGAGCAATTGCAGCAGGGCCTCGGCGAATTGCCAGCAGCGCTCCGCGCCCGTCTGCAAAGTCAATACGATTTGGACGCCTATGGTGCCAACGTGTTAGTGAATCAAGGCTCGTCCCTGGTAGCCTATTTCGAGAAATTGGCAGCCGTGTCGGGCAATGCTCGGCGAGCAAGTAACTGGGTGCAGCAGGACGTGTTGCGAGTTCTCAACGAAACCAAGACAAATATCGAGGGATTTCCGGTCGCGGCGAGCCAAATGGGAGAGCTGCTTCGATTGGTGGAAAACGGCAAGCTGAACACAAGCCGGGCCAAAGACGTTTTTGAGGAGATGTTTCAGGCCAAGTTGTCGCTGGGCGACGCGATGAAGTCGTTGGGAATCGAAGAGGTCTCGCAAGACGCCCTCGTTGATCTGTGCCGGGAATTACTGAATGCCAATCCAAAAGTCGTGGCGGACGTAAGCGGGGGGAAACAGCAGGCCGTCGGAGCGCTTATCGGTCAAGCGAAGAAGCGAAACCCGAACGCCGACCCAGGTTCTGTTCGCAAAATCCTGCTGGAATTGATCCAGCAAATGGGGTGACCCCATCGCCTGGTAAGGCAGCGTACGACTTGTACAGCATTTCTCACCCCGTTTAGAATAGCGGCACGCGAATTCGCTTTTCCATCACCGTTCGGTGTCGCCGATATGTTTAAGGAAGAATAGTGGCAAGCAAGATCGAGGGCCACGTCGTTGAGATCGGTTCGTCCGGTGTTCTGATCACGGGAGTCACTTCGGCGGCACTCCGTGACGTGCCGAGAGACGAACAGACCATCGTTTGCTGCAACGAGCACAAAACACCCGGAATCTTCGATGGGACGGAAGGTCACCCGGAATCGACTTTCATCGCGTATCTCGGTCAACAAGGAACCCTTGAACTGACCATCGTCGGAATGAATGCCAGCGAATTACTCGGCATCAAAGTCGGAATGCCCGTATCGATCCGTTGGTAACTTGTCCGTTCGGCGGCACGAACAAAGAGGCGACGGGGCAGGGCAGGGTGAATCCGGAACGGCATTTTCGTTGCGTGAGACTCGCTCATTGTGCGGCCGACCGACTACCTCTCGGCGAACCGCCGATCGACTGTCCAGCCGGCATCGGCCTTGCGGCAGTCAAGTAACCTCGGTCGTACAACGCATGTTTTAGTTCGCGATACAGTCCAAAGCTATCGGGATAGACCCAGATCGTGATCGTAGTGTTTCGTGGTGGATTCAACTCTAGTATGTCGTGAAACTGCGAGCCGTTATGCAATGCCGACTCGACGTTCTCACCCAAGTCTTCACTGACTGGATGCAAATGAAACCAGTCGAGTTCCACTCCGCTGCGGGTAACGGTACCAACGCGAGTGGTCGTGGAAAACGTCTTGCGTACCAGTCGATAGTTCATACGAAACCCGTTAATCGGGCCCAACTGTTCTTCGATTGCCGGTGCGTCCTTGAGCTTCCAAGCCTGTCGCTGAGCGTCTTGATGCAGTAACTCGATCATCGCATCAAACGGCACATGGGCAATTCGACCATTTTGAAGTCGAAAGTGAATCTCCTTGCCGAACACGGTCTTGGCCATCGGTGTCGGCAGGTGTTTGAGCACAACCGTCTTGTCCTCATCCTGTTTTGCAGCTCGCACCGCTAGTTCAACACGTGCCGCGTCCTGTCGAGCGAGCTCCAGATCACGTTGTACGTCAATGTGCCGGCGACGATTGTCATCAAGATCCTTTTTCTGTTCTTCCATCTGTCGTGTCACCGCATTGAGCAAAAACTGCAACCGATCACGTTCGCGCTGACGATAATCGACCTCTAATTCGTGCTGTTGCAATTCGTTAAGATTGGCAACGATGTCCCTTTCCATCCGCTGTTCTTCAAATTGACTTTCGGCGAGCAAATTTTTGGCAGCCGAAGTGCGTTCTTTCAACTCAGCGGCGGAGATTTCCGGCGGCACTTCGCTCTTGTCGACAACGATCATGGCCTGTTTCGTTTGGACACCGATCACCGTGATTAAGATGATCAGAATTCCTACAAGATTGGCCACAACGTCTAGGAAACTGTCTTGGCCGGGCTCGAGTGAATGTTGACCGCGCCGGCTCATCGGTGGCTCCTCTTGATGGTCAAGCCACTGCCTTGTAGCAGAAGATTGACTTGCTCCATGAGAGTGTCAGCGCCCGGTTCTACATGTATGACTAACTCCGGCTGCCAGTACCCGCCCGACGGTGCCACTCCCCAGGACTTGATGCGATGGTGGATGGCGATCACCAATTGATCGACCGTCTCAGTCAGGTCCTTGCCCAACACAAACGGACGAGCGACCTCCTGCTGACGATTATTGGGGAGCAGGATGATCGATTGCCTGGTGACGGCGATTCGAATCGGATTGGTATAGGCGGTGCCGCGAGCGCCTTTTCCCGGCAGTGCCCAGTTCGTCCCCCGCGCTTCGGCAAGCGAAGAAGTGGCCCCTGAGCGACCCGATCCGGCGTCTCCATTATTTTGCCTGGCGGCCGAGCCGTTGATTGAGTTTTTGGCTTTCGTCTCTTCGGTCACCACGGTCTGTTGTTGCTCACCTTGATCTTGTGTTGCCTGTCCAACACCGACTCCATCTCCGCCACGACCGGCCCCCACTCCACGCGAACGATGAGCTTCATTCGACCTGGAAGCAGTGCCGTGAACGGGCACGAGTCCACCGTTACGCGACACGATAAAACCTCCACCTTGTGGATGAGAGGGCATCGCTTTCTGCAGCAATCGTTGTCGTTGACGCGCATCCGAAATTGACCGCCGTATCAGATCCGCCAAAACGGCATTCTCTCGAGGAAATGCCAGTTTCATTTCGCCATCAATTAGTTCGTAGCCGAACTCATCGTCCCAGGACGAAATGGCGGCTCGCCCCAGCATGTAACTAAGAGTGCCCTGCGGTCGAACGACCATGAGTGGATAGGCGGACCCAGCCTCCTGCCCGTCCGCTTTGAGCCAATAGTCGCGAATGGTACGCAATGCAGCGTCCAGAGGGTTGCCGGGGCCAAGAGGACCTTCTAGGTCTTTGTTGGCAATCATCACACCTTCAGGTTGAATGAGGATTCCCTCTTCGACAAATTCCAAGTAGATGGGGCGGCGCTGAGTTCCGTTGTTTTTTTCAAAGGGAAGTATGGCAAACGCTGGACGTTCCGGCTTCGACTGACGCGACTTATCCAATTGCTGCTTCATCTGTCCGATGGACCGCTGAAGACGGTCGAGTTCGGCTTCTTTGGCTGTGAGGGCAGTGGGCGTCAGCTCATCCGCGGCTCGCATCGCCTCCAATTCCGCCTGGAGAACTCGACCCTGGTCTTCAAGTTCGCGAATGTGGCTCTCCAGGTGAGACAAGATGGCCCGACGATCGTCGACCTGTGAGAGCACTTCTTCACGCTGCTGACGAAAAACGTCGACTCGCCATTGCCCGTGTTCCACTTCCAGCTCAACGCCCTCCAGGGTATTGAGAAGAGCGGACGACGGGTGGCCCACGTCATCAGACGAACCATCGTTGACAACACTGGCATCAACACGCGCCTGCTGGACGACCAACACCAACAGGGCGACCAGCGCGCCCATCGTGCAGATTAAGACGGCGAGAAATGGAAACAGTGAGGGCTCGAGCGAATGTCGTGGTGTATTCCGACGTCTCATGCAGCCCGCTCGCTGTGGTTGTCGTTTTCAGGCAGTTGATCGTCATGCTGTGCATCCACCGACTGGTCTTCTGAAGGTGCCGCAACGCCGTCCTGCAGACTGACTGGCCGCTGCCGTTGATTCCGTCCGACCTGAGATCCGAGTAACTGAATCGCTGCCGACAACCCCGTAACGGCCTCTTCAAATTGGCGAGTGTCAGCCAACACATTCAAGTTGTCATTCAGGGCCTTTTCCAAGCTGAGCACGTCGCCGACTGCGTCGACTGCGCGGTTCATCAGGTCGCCTTGACGTACCATCTCTTCACGTTGCTTGTCGAGAACCAACGCGTTATCCGACATCGCTTCATTCCACTGTTTCCAACGAGTTTCCGCTTGATTCACGGCTGATTCTTCCAAACCGGCCAACCGTTGTGAGTGAGAGTTCAAAGTGCCTTCGAGCGAACCGGTAAATGTATCGCAGAGAGTGTCCCCGGTGGCCGCCATCATCTCATGCCATTGCTGTTGCATGTCCCCAACGGTCGATTGCCAGAGGCTAACTTGTTGGCTCACCAGTTTTTCGCTGGATTGAATCACGGCCTGACTCATTCGTTCAATCGGTACGACATAGGGGTCAATACGACCGGCAAACTGCTGAAAGCGGCCGCTTAATTGGTCCGTAGCCATACGGTCGACGGCGTCCAGAATCTGTGTCTCCAGCCGGTCGATGAAGAACTGAATGAACATCAGCACAATCGAGAGACTGAGAGCCAGAGCCGTCGTGTCGAACGCGACATAGAGACCGGCCAGGAGCTTGTCCATCGCCGTGTCGGCGGACGACGCCAATTCGCTTGCATCGAGATTTCCCAGCGCCTGGGCAATGCCGATGACCGTACCGAGGAAACCCAGCATGGGAGTTGCCCAGATAATGATCCGCACAAATGAGAAACTCTGGTGCTGGCGGGCAAGTTCCTGATCGGCGAGGTATTTCAGTTCGTCGTCCAGTTCATCTGCCATCCCTCTGCGAGAGACAAACTGCAGTCCATCGCGAAGACGACGTCCTAAGTACGACTCGCTGATTGGGCTCGCCAACTGCGAGAGATGTTCAAGTAGTCGCGGCGTGTCTCCGACACGTTGCCCTCCAGTTGGCGCATCGGGCAGCAGCGGCGATTTGATCGCCGACGCGTTTCTCAGCACGTCGATGAGCTTGAGCAGCAGTGCGGCCCCGCCGACAAAGAACATTGTCGTGGTCACAATGGAGACCGGATGCGAGGCAAAATAGCGGTGCACCAACGGGAAATTGAAGGGGCCGCGGAAGGCGAGAAAATAAAACGCGACGGTTGCACTGAAACCGTACAGAATCGGCCAACCCAACTCGGTGAGGGCAACGTGGACCGGACTTTTCTTCGAGTTTGACACAGGGCGTCCTTTCAACCGTCAGTAGGTAGATCGTCACCGCGGGTGCGCGAGGGTTCCCCCTGCCCTCACAATCGGACCAATCCTCACAACTTATTGACTGGAATAGTAAAAAAAATGGTCATTGGCCCCGTTCTACGGTGTCCGGTGTGAGTCCGGAGAATCCGAGCTGGATTTCCTGAAGTAACGGCAAAAGTTTGGTCGCGGGGTAGCCGATATTCAGCTGCATCCCAACCGCACAAGGCCCGAGAGGGCGAAAACTGAGATCCCAGGAGGGACTCTTTGCAGGGGACATGCCGACTTACGGGTCGGTACGTCCCCTTTTTTGGGGCTCTTTTCGACCCGGAAACTGGCCAAGTGCGAGCCCCGTTTCACGCCCGTTTCCCCTCCATCGGTTACTGACGAGACCAATCTGGCCCCAGTATTCCGGCAAGCATCCTGTTTCGAGCTTGTTCTACTCATCGCCGCCCGGCCACAAGCCATGACGGGCAGGGCATTTACGAGACGTCGCAACAAGCTCAAGATACCCTGAGGAAACTCTTGAATCGGGCCGTCCGGCTTTTAGAATAGATAGCAGCCCTATGTTTTTCGTGATTGCCAGGGGCAGGGACGTCAATTCAATAGAGGATGGAATCAGATGGTTAATAAAGAAAACGTGGGGTGGTTGCTCGCTTTTGGTCTCGTCATTGCATGGGTCGCCTCGCACTCCTCTCGCGATTCGGCGATGGCTCAAACCAATCATCGTTCCACGGTGACTGCAACGGATTCGCTAATGGCGATTCCAACGGTCGACAACAACGGGGCGCAACTTTTGACGGTAATCGATCCGGTTCAACGATCAATGGGTGTGTACCAAGTTGATCGAGCGACGGGAGAAATCGCACTTCGCAGCGTTCGTAATATTCGCTGGGATTTGCAAATGGAAGAATTTAACACTCATAGTCCTAAGCCACGGGAAATTCGAGCGCTGAGTGAACAGCGCTGATGACACATCCCTCGGACCAAAATTCCGGAGATCATAATGGCTAAGTTTATCCCGCTTGACGAAGCCGCCAAATTGCTGAATGTCCCCGCGGAAGAACTCGTTGAAAAGCGAAACAACGGCAGTATTAACGGCTATCGGGATGGCTCGAGCTGGAAATTTCGCATGGAAGAACTGGAGCGGTACGCCGATGAGAACGGCTTGACGATCGCCGGTCGCGAAAACCTAGAGCTTGATTTGGACAACGAAGGTGATTCGGCTTTGATCGTCGAGAGTTCCAGTTCGGCGCCCGTCCTTGGTGGTTCGAGCGACGATGATATTTTGCCCGGCGAAAGTGATCTTGGTTTGGCCGACGCCGGAAGCAGCGACGTCCTTAGCGGATTGAACCTGGAGTCCAGCGATAGCACAAATGTTGGCGACGACGCCGCTGAAAGTGATCTCGGCTTGGTGCCTGAAGACGGCATCGCGACGCCCGCTAGTTCCAACCTCTTCGCGGAATCCGACGACTTGGACCTAAGCCTGGACGCCGGCAGCGGAACGGGTGAGTTGGCCACCGACGAAAGCGATTTTGGCCTGGGAGAGGATTTGGATCTTTCCGACGATGATTTGGCCCTTGGTGACGATGATGATCTAGTCCTCAGCAGTAGTAGTAGTGACGTCACTCTAGGTTCCGACACGGGAATCAACCTCACCAGCCCTTCGGACAGTGGGCTCTCGCTTCTCGACGAACCACTGGATTTGGGCAGCTCTGTTTCCTCGTTGGAATTGCCAGAGGACGATGAAATCATCGCGGTGGATGACGATGAATTGCAAGCAGAGGAAGATTTTTTGCTGGAGCCATCCTCCGAGTCGGGTGCGGAAGACGACGATAGTGGGTCTCAGATCATCCCGTTGGACGAATCCTCGTTCGAGTCGAGCGAGGGTGACATGTTTGGGGCGGTAGAACCGCTATTGATGGAAGATGCGACCGGCGATAGCGATTTTGCCACCGACGGTTTCGGCGCCGTGGAAGTTGAGCCGGAAATGGCGCCCACGGGACTGGCGGCGACGATGCCAGTTGCCGGGGCAGAGGCTCCCTACACGGCCATCAACGTGCTCAGCTTGTTCAGTATTGTCGGTATGCTATCGATTGCAGCCATCCTGATGACCGATTTGATGATGAACATGTGGAGTTGGAACGGTACGACGAATCTCACCACGACCTTGATGAATACGGTCTTGAGCACAATCGGGCTGGACTAGCCATTTGGTGACGGGAAACGCGGCACATGGGACGGCGACTCGCCCGGGTACCTGTACCTTTCTGGTCGAAAATCGCTATAATCAGCTGACCGTCGCCCGTTCGACGGTCCCCACCATTTAGTCCCCGCCTCACCTTGGACGTCATGTACGGTTTCTTATCACGCGATACCCGTTTGCCACCGTTTTCTGTGGCCTGTCTGTTCGCTTTGTTGCTCGTTTGCGGGGCTTGCAATAACGAGTTGAGTGTCACGAGCTACGAGGTGGACAAGACTCTTCCGCCCCGTGTTCTGGTGGCGACGGTGGAAGTCGATGGATTGGTCTGGTTTTTCAAGCTGTCCGGCGCGTCGGACGGTGTTGCAGCACATCGGGAAGATTTTCACAGGTTTCTCGACTCCGTCAAGTTTGGCAAACCGGGAGAGGCGACCTGCCCAACACCCAAAGGGTGGGACACGTCAAGTCGAGGAATGCAGGGCAGTTTCAAGCGGTTCAAATCGTTGGCCATTCCAACCGATACGGAGATCTTGGATGTTAGCGTCTCCTTTTTGCGGGCGCCCGCGACGGGAATCGATGACGAGTACCTAAAGACCAATCTGGATCGCTGGCGCAAACAGATAAAACTCGGGCCGATTTCCGACAAGGACGGTGACGATTGGAAGGACGTTCTGAGTGCGATATCCATCGATGGAGTGCCCGGCTTGCTGGCGGACATCACTGGATCAGTCAATCAGCATTTCACTCCGCCACGCCCCCCCGCGAGTGCCAGTACGGGTCCGATGACCGAACCACGCTTCGAGTACTCGGTTCCCGACGATTGGACGGACCGCGGTGCATCGGCCTTTGTTGCCCAAACGTGGACGGTCGGTGAAAACGAAGATGCGGTCAAGATCTCGCTCAGTTTCGCGGGCGGTGAATTGGAAGACAACGTCAATCGTTGGCGCGACCAGGTCGGGCTAGGGGAAGTTGCTTCATCGCAGTTCGAATCAGTCGAAGTTGATGGTCAGGCTGGCAAACTGTTTGACTTGGTTGGCGAAAGTCGGCGGGTGATTGGAATCGTCGTCCCGCAGACGCGTTTGTCGCTATTCATCAAGATGACTGGGCCGGTGGACAAGGTCGAGGGCGAGCAAGCTGAGTTTATGGCGTTTGTTCAGTCACTCAAATTGAAATGATCATGGTCGGCGACAGCCGAGAGCCTTGAACGAGGAAGAACGGAATGGCTGAACTCCAAGCAAGAGCCGCTGCCCAAGCCGCCAACAATTCCGGTGTGCAACCCTTGTGGAAACAGGTCCTCGAAGTGCTATTTGTTGTCTTGGGCGTATTGGGTTCGTTGCGAATCACGGTGACGTTGTTCGCTTCGGCCATCATGCTGATTCTCATCGGGACGTTGGCCCAAACCACAATGGACATGTGGGAGGTGATTGACGTCTATTTTCGGTCATGGGGCACCCTCGTCCCGCTCGGCGTGTTCGCCCCCGAGTCGTTCTTTCCAGATCTGCCGAAAGAGGGTTGGTTTCGCAGCATTCTGGATCTTAAATTCCCGTTCCCGGGTGGCAAGATGATCGGCAGCGGCATGTTCATCAATTTGTTTTCCGCCTATATCTTAATGATACGACGGGCGATTCGCGCGCGCACTGTAGGCAAGGGGATATCGCCTCGCCAACTGAGTGCCGGATTGGGTTTGTTGGTACTTGGTTTTCAGATTACGTACTTCGTCGCCACGTCAGGCAACAACGCAAGTGGTGTTCAAGACGAGCCGTTTCTGGGCACCGACGCGTTGATGGCTCTGATGAAGTGCACGTTCGCAGTTTTGGCTGTCGGTCTTTCAGGGTACACCACCTGGCATTTCGCCAATTGGATGCAAGGCAAGTACACCGACGATCGCTGGGTGCTCACCTTAGAGGGGATCGGCAGCCTACTCTTGCTCGGCCTTTGGGGGGCCTCGATGGGGCGAGAATTTGAAGCGCCTTCCTTGCGAATTCTCTGGCAATTGATCCAAGCGACGCTCGCCGGTGTCACCTTGCTGGCGGGGTTTTGGTGCCTGGCGCGGCGCAAAGCGGGAGTCCTGTTGATCCACTTTGGCGTGGCGTTGATGATGTTCAGCGAATTAATGGTGGCGAGATACGCAATCGAAGAACGCATTACGCTGGAGGAAGGACGTTCGACAAACTATGCGATCGATATGCGGTCATTCGAACTAGCCATCGTTGACCGATCAAACCCGGACCATGACAAAGTCGTTGTGATCTCGGGCAAAGAACTGATGCCGAAGGGCAGGTTATCGCACAAGTTACTGCCGTTCGATTTCGAGGTTCTGAATTTGGTGGGCAACGCGGATATCGTGGCCACACCCGATGGCGTGAACAACCCAGCCGATACGGGGATTGGCTTGTACTACTTCGCCGAGTCGGTGAGAGAGTCGGCCGGCGCCGATTCGGAAGGTGCCGTCGATCAACCGGCTGCCTTCGTCCGAATCTATGACAAGGAAACAAAGGAGCCGCTCAGCACACATTTACTCGGCACTCTGCTGTCGTTTCTGGAACACGCCGAACAAGTCGAGATCGGTGAAACTACCTACGACCTGTTCCTGCGGTTCAAACGCTCCTACAAACCATACCGAATGCTACTTCACGATGCGATTCGCGAGAATTACGCGGGAACTTCCAAGGCTCGGCATTTCGCGTCAAAAGTGACGATTACGACCGACAGCGAACAGCGGGATGCTCGAATTTGGATGAACAATCCACTCCGATATGGAGGTGAGACGTTCTACCAAGCAGATCACCGCGTCGGACAAGGTGGTGTCGAAATCTCCTCGTTTCAGGTTGTCCGCAACAGCGGCTGGATGATTCCATACGTATCCTGCATGCTTGTCTTTGTGGGAATGTTCCACCATTTCATGCAGTTGCTCGTACCATTCTTGCGAAGGAAACAACGCGAACCGGCGACCGCACAACGGCCCACGAATCCCTTCCTCGCGGAAGTTGATAAAGCCGACGTGGCAGGGTTCAAGGACGTCGAAGTGAAGCCACCAATGACGACGCCCGCTTTAAAACCGCCACGGATCTCGGCGGATTGGCTTTTCCCAGCTTTGGCGGCAGCTCTCGCGCTGCTCATGCTCGGTTCCGGTGTGTTAAGGGGAC